>CAYTWV010000366.1:0-5011 GCA_964442235.1 uncultured Myxococcales bacterium
GACTGCCGCTGTATGTCGCGGTGGCGTTGCTGAGCTTCAACCCGGCCGGGCTGGGCAGACGGGTCGGAAGAGCCGCTCCCGGGGGATTGAGTCTGGGGGCCGCGCCGCGCAGGGCGTCGGGCATTCCTGCGGCACCGCCGGGAAGGCGATGAGCGGGCGCACCGGGCATACCGGCGCCGGGCATACCGGGGCGAAGCGGAACTTCATCCAGCTTGATCAGGTATTCGACCTTGGCGTTTTTGCGCAGTTCTTCGACCAACCGATGACGAGCCGAGGCGACGCGCATGGTCATGGCCGTCTTGCGCAGTTTCGCCTTCATCTGTTCGAAGGTCTCTTTGGGCTCATTGCGCTTGACCAACTGGAACAGGACGATGGCATCGGGCAACTCGACGGGGCCTCCGAAGGCCTTTTCCTGCATGGGGTTTGCGACATCCCACAGCGGCTTGTTGCGCTCGTCGCCCTTCTTGATGAAGAGGGGCTTCACGGTGACGCGCCGGCCGTTGTAGTCGGCCATTTCCTTCACGGCGTCCCGAAGGTTCGGGTTGGCCTGCACCGCCGCCAGGACTTTCTGAGCGGCTTCCACGGCCTTGGCCTTGTCGGCGGGGGCGGCGTTGGGGGGCAGGGGGAAATAGACCGTGTCCAGCTTCAGGCTGAACCGGTTTTCATATTCTTTGGTCAGTTCTTCGTCGGTGGGCTCTTTGATCAGGCCGCGAACGGTGAGCAGTTTCTCCAGGCCCACGCGCTCCTGGAAGGTCTTGAGGCGTTTGCCCATGGTCTGCTTCTGGGCGTTGAACTTCTCGACGTCCAGATCCATGGCCACGGCGACATCCGAGTCGGCGATGGTGATGCGAGCCTCTTCGATGGCCTGGCGGATCAACTCTTCGTTGATCATCCGCTCGACCACATTCTTGCGCACCTGGGAGCGCATGAGCTTGCCCTTGTTGCGCTTCTTGATGGACTCGGCGTATTCGGCGATGTCGATGGGCTTTTCGTTGACTTTGGCCACGACGGTGCTGAGCAGTTCTTCGTCGCCGGGGACGGCGGGGGGCTGGTTGGCAGCTTCGGCAGCACGGGCCACGGCGCTGACCTCGGCGGGGGCGCCTTCGGGTTTGGCCACCTCGGGCTGTTTTGCTTCCGCAGCAGCCTTGCCCTCTTCGCCTTCCTCTTCTTCTTCTTCGGGAGCGACAGGCTCAATCTTCTTCGCCTGTTCCGCTGGGGCTTTGGCGTTCTTCTTGGCAGTCTGCTTGTCTTCGCCGCATCCCCACAGTGCCAGGGAAAGGGCCACGAGCAAATGAATCGACTTCATGCAACTTCCTCCATTGGATAGACCCGCTCTAACGGTCCGGTCAGAACCGAAGCGGGCGGATTATATTCCCGAAGTCGAGACTGTCAAACCCTTCTGATTCCGAGAGCGAGCCGCAGGGGCCAGAAATTGGTGGGAATTAGAAGGTATACAACAGGCCAAAGTCGAGGGCGCCAGTGTCTTCGTTGGCTTGGCAAGCCCCCGTGGCGTCCACCTGGGCACAGCGTTTGTCCAGGACCACGCCGTAATCAAGGCGAAGTGGAATCTGGCCACCAATCAGCAAACGAATTCCGACCCCTACGGAGAAGCGGAAACTGCTGCCGTTCAACTGGTCCCAATTGTCGGACAGGGCCCCCCAGTCGGCGAACACGGCCCCCCACAGTTCGGTCTTTCGCAGCAGAGGGAAACGAACCTCAAAACTGCCGTTCAAAACCAGGTCACCGCCGACCGCCGGGCTGTAAGTCACGGTTCCATCCTCGGCTACCAGAGGAGTGAGGCGCAAGGCCCCCTTCTTGGTATATTGTCCAATACCGCCGTACGTAAACCCACGTATGCCGTTGGCCCCACCCAGTCGGAACCGCTCGTTCTCAGGCAGGGTTCCGCCCGAGGGAGTGACCGAGTCACCGATGCGCACGTGTGCTCCCAAGATCACCGTGCGACGCAAAGAGAGGAAGTACTGGCCCGCCAGTTCCACCTTCCAGTAGTTCTCTCGGTTGGCTTCGTTATCCAGGGCGTTCAGGTAGGTCAACCGTGCCACCCCCATGCCGCCTTTGGTGGGGTTGATGGGACTGTCTCGCCAATCCACACGCACCTGTGGGGCGGACTTGACCTGCAGTTCAATGTCGCCGAAGTCGGCCTCAGTGGAGTATTTCCACTGAATTCGGGAGACGCGGTTGAGCCAAGAGACATAGACGCCTTCCCAGATTGGGTAGGAGACCTCGGCTTCACCTCCATACTCGAAGGTGTCCAGGATTTTCAGGGCCTGGTCATAAATGATCAGTGGGGTGAATCGCAGCGTCACATCCGAACCGAAGAGGCGCCGGTCCAGCCAGGTGGGCATAAACGAGGCATACCGGAAGGGGTCCGTAGTAGAGAGTCCATATTGGATCGGCAGGATCAGGCTCTTTTGCAAGCCCAGGAAGTTGTGGTCGTAGTAGCTTGCTTCCAGCATCAGCAGCACATCGGGGAACGCAATGGTCTGGAACGAGGCAGCTCCGGACAAAGGCGACCCGGTGTAGTGAAGCGAGTTGGACATGAAGTCTCGGGCCCAGGGGGCCATGTTGACACGTTCGTCCAGGCGGGTGATGGTCTGAAATCCGACGCTGAAGTCCAGGAATTGAGTCGTTGCCTCTTCGACCTGCACGGCCATGGCCAGCCTGGTTCTGGGAGGTTTTTCGTCGCTTCCGATAGGAGTCAGCTTGACCGAGGAGAACGTACCCGAGTTGCGCAATCGGCGCACGGCCTCGTCGACCTTGGCCCAGTTCAGTGGTTTCCCCTCGGAGGGGAAGTCACGTTCGACGATGCTGGCTTTTGTGCGCAGGTTCCCCGAGACCAGGACTTCGCCCATGAGACTGCGTTCGCCTTCCATGACTTGGAATCCGATATCCACCCTCTGGGAGCGTACCTGGGCGGGAACACATTCGGCCATGGGCACTTCGGGTTCATAGCCGGTGCAGTGGACTTCGATTTGCGGCGAGTAGCCCATGCGCCGGTATTTGGACTCCAGCACGGCGACGGCCCGGCGTAACACCTCCGGGGAGTATCCCATGCCCTTCTTGACTCCCATCTCCGTGAGCAGCTCCTCTTCTTCCAAGGCAAAGACGCCGGTGAAAGAGACCTCGCCAAATTGGCTGCTGGGGCCCTCTTCCAGTTTGACCACCACGGTTACGGCGTTTTCCCAATCATGCTGAATGACCAGGAAGGCCTTGTCGCGCCACGAATACCACCAGTGCGTCGTGTCCCCATGGCGTTCGGGAGTCACGTGCATTTCGTCATCGCCAGAGGTTCCGATGTACTTCATCTGGAAAAAACCGCTGCGATGGTACTCGGTGCGAATGGCATCCAGATCGGCAAAGAACTGTTCCACATCCAGGAATCCACCCACATCGAAGAAGTCGTAGCGCCGGGTCTGAATGGCCGCTTCCAGTTCCTCACTCTCTTTGGCTTGGGGGCCTTCGAACCGCATCTCGCGAATTTCGCTGGGTGGCCCTTTGGTCACACGATAGATCACGCCGCCCACCAGAGGATGGGACCAGCCTCCCATGGAGAGCCGATAGTCCATGAACTGCATTTCCACTCGGGCAAACAAGAACCCCCTTACCCGGTAGTAGGCCAGCATTTCATCCAGACCACGCTCGGCCTCGGCTTCGTCAAACACGCCGGACTCTCGGAAGGGCAAAACACGGAATATGGCGGGGTCCTGATTCAACTCGTACCCGGCACCAAAAGCCTGATTGGACTCTCTTTCCTGCACCAGGATAGAGAAACACTTGTCCAGGCGCACATTCACGCTAAGTGTCTCGGAGGTCTCGTCAAAGGCCACGCTGACCTTGGGGGCAATAAACCCATAACGCTGCAGGAAGAACTGGAGATTCTTCTTTGCCTTGCGCTTGATCTGACCTGTGTAGACATCGCCCTGACTGACTTTGACCAGCCCTTCCAGCACGCGCTTTGAGACTTTGGGGCAACCATATTCGGGCAGTTCTTTGGGGGGAAGCTCCTGCTCCAGAGTCACCACGATAGTGGCCACCCGAGCGACCCGCCCCTCGTCGACATAGAAGACAATATCGACCTGGTCCGGGCCAACCAAGACCGTCTGGGCCCGAATGGCGGCCGAATCAAAGCCTTGCTGCTTGATGTAGGTCAACAGGCCGGACACCTGCCGTTCCAGGCGTTCGCTGGACTCTGCCTGATCCGGATTAAAGGGGGTGCCTGTACGAAGGAATAGTCGCTTCTTCAATTCGCTTTTGTACAGGACCTGGACTCCCTCGATGTCCACGCTTCGGATAAATCGATTTGGCACCACTTTGAAGGTGACCGTTCCGCTGCCTTCCTGGTCCAGTTCGCAGGAGCCCTCTACTTTTCGAAAGAACCCCGACTGCATCAGGCGCTTGACCGCAAGGTCCAACCGTTCTGGCGTGTAGGGAGCCGCAAGCAGGTCCGTCACGGTGACCAGACGGCGTTGGACCCCCGACGAGGCGCAAGCGCCCTTGATGCAGCCCGTGAACAGAACCTGGCCGATGGAGAGCCCATCACACTCCTGTGCCATCACCGGATTCGGCATAAGCAGCAGGAGCAATGTAATCGGCACCCAACGGAACATGGTCACTCCAACGGAATGGTGTAACGGAACTTGGCCTCGTAGTTACGCAAACTCTCGGCCTGCTCCTGGATCATCTTCAGTTTGCCTTCCAGCGTAAGCCAGTCGGTAATTCGGAACTGGAAGCCGGCGCTGTACTCCGAGCGAGAGGAATCCTGCCTGACTTTGGTAGTCAGACTCATGGCTCGCCCCAACTTAGTCGCCGTTTCAGCTCGGATGCCTCCTTCCTGGGTGAATCCAAGGGACATGGCATCAATGAAGGGGGCCAGAATCAGCTTGCTGACCATGCCTGCCACGTCGTCGGTCAACAGATTGATGCTGACGTCCGAGGAACCGGAGGCCGAACGACCCTCCAAGTCTCGGCGGGTCATGCCCAGCAGCAAGAGGGT
>CAYTWV010000367.1:0-4995 GCA_964442235.1 uncultured Myxococcales bacterium
GAACCTTCATGCCGGCCTATGCCAATCTGGCCGTGCTGTATGCGGAGACAGGAAAGGCCGAGCAAGCCCGGCGTTTTCTGGCTCGAGCACGCTCTCTGCGACCCTCTGACCCTCGGATTCTTCGGATCGAACGTCACATCAAAAAATTGCTTGAGCGGAGCACTCCATGAACCGGAAGCGTCTTTCCATCGGCCTTCTCTGCTTTGTGATGGTCATCGGGACTTTGGCGGCGCTGGCGGGACCGTTGGAGACCTCTAAGGCGTTGGCCCTGTTGGTGGCCGGAGAGCCGCCCCAGCGTGTGGAGGCCCTTCGGGTTCTGGGAACGTCCGGCGATCCTCGGGTGGCCCCGGTTTTGCTGTCCTGGGCCTACTCGGTGGAACCGGAGTGCCGCCTTGAAGCGGTGCGCAGCCTGGGCAAACTGGGGGGAATTCTGGCCGAACAGGCTCTGCTGGGGCTGGCTCGCAAGAGTCTGCGCTCTGCCGGTGCGCTGTCCGAGGAGGCCAAAGCCCAACTTGAGGGCCTGGCCCTGCTGGGGACCCCGGTTTCAGCCCGTTTCCTGCTTGGGCTGGCCCTGGCCCGTACGGACGTGTCGGCCTTTGCAACCCAACTCTTGGAGCAGCACCACGCTGCCTATTGGGCCGAAGCGAAGCGTATTCTGGGTTCGGTGCCGGCAGCCTCGCCAACCACGGGGCCCGACGGTGACGTGGCTACCCTGTTGCAGTGGCTTTATTCCGGCACCACCCCGGAACTTCGAATGGCAGCGGCTTTGGCGTTGGCCGCAACCCGCGATGCCAGAGCCATCCCCGTTTTGGAATCCATGCTGCAGGAGGGGCCCTCGGAGCTTAAGCGTGTGGCCATGCAAGCCTTGCAGAAGTGGGACATCCCTGAAGCCAGTCTGGCACTGTCGATTTGTGCCGAAAACGGGGAGATGTCTCTGCGAAAAGGGTGTTTGGAATCCCTGTTCGACCATCACTCGAAAGAGGCCACCTGGCTGCTGGTTGAGTTGGAATGGCAGGCCTCTGCCTACTTCACGGTGCCCATGAGCGAAGCGCTGCGGGCCCGGTTTTTTGAACAGGAACCGGACCTGGCCAGTGCCCGATACCTGCCCGACGGCGGGGATGCGGCCCAAATGCAAGTCGATGTTTTTGCACTGCTTGCCACCGCCGGCAGTCTGCAGCGCCAGAAGGTGGCGTTGACTCGCTCTATCGAGCTTGGGCCCGACGTTGTACCCTTGGTGGTCTACATGGCGAAAAGTGGCCCCAAGTCCCTGCGACGTGTTGCCATGGATGCTCTGGCCAAACGGGCCGACGCCAGCGGCTGGTCCGCCATGAGCGACCTTGCGCTCAGTCCGGTGCTTTCCTCGGAAGATCGCATCGATGTTGTCAAAATCATGGGCAGCCAAAACAACCCGGAGCCCGCCCGAATGTTGATCCCGGTGGCCAGCAAAACGGGCGACGAAGCCGTTCGCCAAGCTATCCGAGATACTCTCAAGGCACACCATCCCGAACTGCTGCCCAAAAAGGGAGAAGAAGCTTCCGGGGCACTGGCCCCGCTGAGCGACAAATCGATTCCCGATCGTTCAGGTGTGCCCTGGCTTGCTGGAGTCGGAGCGTTGCATGGCGCCGCGGCCATGGGACTGATGGGAGCCGACGGCGCCACGGTGCTGCCTGCCTTGGGAGGGGCCGTGCTGGGGGCGACATTGCCCCTGTGGCTAACCATGAACGATCCCCGGGTCTTGCCCGAGCACGCACTTTGGACGTTTTCGACAGGCACCTGGGCCTTGGCCGAGACCGCTCTTCTGGCAACGGGACTGGTAGACGGAAGTGCACCAAGCCGTCTGGCCTTGGTCGGGCTAGGACTGGTTGAGGCCAGCGGCGCCGTATTTGGGGGATTGACCCGAAAATCACTGGGTGAAGATTCGGGGCAGACCCTTTTTATGCATTCCAGTTGGGCCATGGGCATGGCCGCAGGGGCCGGCTGGGATCTGTTGGCCGAGTCCGACGACCCCAAATTGTCGTCCATCGCCGGCATGGCGGGCGTCGGCGGCCTGGCTGGCCTGGTTGCCTCGGGGATTTGGGCGACGGACATCGATTATTCGGGGCAGGACGCGGCGCAGTTTGCCCAATCCATGGCACTGGGAAGCTGGACGGGAATCCAACTGGCAAACGGCCTGGAGCTGAATGATGAAGCCATGGGCGGGCTGGCGCTGGCCGGGCTTTCAACGGGCTATCTTGCGGCGTCCATTCTGGGTGCTTTCGAGGACCAACCCCTGGCCGAGACCCTTTACCAGACCGCCACGGCCGGGGCTGGAGTTGTGTTGGGGCAGGGGCTGTTTGAGCTCTCTCACGCCTCTAAAGCCCAAACCAGTCTGGCGCTGGCCGGAGGCGCAATTCTGGGCACGCTGGGAGGCCGACTTACGGCGCCCTACGTCTCGTTTTCGGACGGCGACCTGCTGGCTACCGCGGCATTGGGCGGCGCTGGAATGTGGACCGGCGCCTGGATGACCGAAATGCTGGCTGGCGAACAGGTGTTTGCCGGAACCGAATTGGGTTTGGGCCTTGGCTATCTTGCCGCAACCTTGCTGGCGGCCAATACGGACACGTCGTTCGAGAGTGTGGGTGTGGCCTCGGCGGCGCACGTCTGGGGCAATCTGTGGGGTGCTGGGCTTGGCCTGGTGCTGACACCCATCATGAACAGTCGTTGGGTCCCTGCCGTAATGTTGCCTGCCGGATGGGGTGCTTCGGCCCTGGCGCTGGCCACGTCGGATTCGTTGTCGGAATCCAAGGGCAATGTGGCCGCCATGACGGCGCTGGGAACGTTCTGGGGAGCGTGGCAGGGAATGGGGCTTGCCGGCGGATTGGGCGCCGAATCCGAAGAAGTCCTGGCCGGGGCCGCCATGTTGGGTGTGACCACCGGCGGCCTGTTGGGCGGATTGGCGGGGCACTACTTCCAGGCCGATGGAGACACGGCGGGCCGCATGGCAACTGGCGGAGTTCTGGGTAGCTACCTGGGCGCAGGATTTGCGCTGCTGGTCCCCGAAGCCAACTCCGAGGGCATCTTGCTGGCTTCGCTCTCGGCGGGCTGGGCTGGTCTGGCGCTGAAGGGACTGTATGTTCCCCCGGCAGAGTTGACGTTTGGGGACTATCTGGCCATGGGTGCTGGCGCAGGATGGGGCCTGTTCCAGTCCAGCATGATTGCCGACGCCGTGGGTCTGGAAGACGAACGGGCAGCGGGGGCCAGGATTGTGGGCACGGGGTTGGGCCTGCTGGCTGGCGAAGTGTTTGCCAGGGCCACCGATTTGACCACGGGGCAGGTGCTTTTTACCGAACTGGCAAGTTACAGCGGCTCGGGCATGTTGACGGGGGCCTATCTGCTGGGTGATCAAGACGACGATGTCTGGCTTGGGGCGCTGTCGGCGGTGGGCGGTGTGGCCGGGAAACTGGCGCTGGCCCCCGTGTCGGACCAGGTCGCCTTCAGGGGCGACGATGTGTTTGAGTACCTATATCTGCAAGGATGGGGGTTGTGGCAAGGCCTTGGTTTTGCCGCCTGGGCCGACGCCTCGGACAACCAGACTGGCGGGGCGGCCCTGCTGGGCATGTCCCTGGGCTATTTAGTGCCGCTGATCTCCAATCAACTGGCGGATTATACACTCATGGACGATTTGTTGATTCTGGGAGGATCGGTCTGGGGCACTTGGATTGGCGGCTGGAGCGCCTATGCCCTGGGAAGCCGGGGCACGGACCTGATTCCGGCCGCAGCCATCCTGGGCGATATTGGCCTGGTCGGTTCGGCACTGTTGACGTTGCCCGGGGTGGGGGTGTCCCGTTCGACCCTGGGCTGGATGCATGTGGGCGGTGCGTCGGGGATGGGGCTGGGTACCGTGCTTTTGGCCCTGGTGACCGGCGATGGCGAGGCCATTGCCATGGGAAGCTCGGCGGGCGCCCTGCTCGGGCTGGCCGGCGGTGCCATTCTGGCGGCAGCGTTAGAGACGTCGTCACCCAAAAACGAGGCGCCCTCGTCCCCTCGCGACTCGCAGGTCCATAATGAGAAACATCGCAAATGGACTTTGGCCGGAATCGAGCTACCCTATCTCATGCCCACCTCGTTCCTGGTTCCCGGCCCCGCCGGCCATCAGGACGATTGGGTCACGATGTATGGGGTCGAAGGACTTTTTTAGTACGAATCGACCCCGGTTGCCGCCGTGTTTTGTGGGGTGACTTGGTGTGTCTGTGCCACGACCCCTCGGCGTTGCTCGGGCCAGGCCGTGAGGGAGTGGGCGTCCTAGTGATGTTTGCGAATTGACTTATTTGAGTATCCGGTTATGGGGCTTTGTGGGGTCTCTTTGTTGGTGGGGTTGAACATGAGAGGGTTGGTACTTTGGCTCGCAGCGGTGACTGGACTGGTCTGCCCGGCGTGCTCGCAGGACCAGCAGGGCGAACTGCGCATAGAGGGCTTTGCCCAGGATAAGTGCCTGCTGGAAGACCCCTTTGTGGTCTCGTTGGACTTCGTTTCATTTGATGACTGTGATGACATCCTGTTCTTGCGCATGCAGCGAGGCGGACGTCTGGCCAGCGTCAGCGATGGGGTCGCCCTGCAAATCGAGGGTCTTGAGCAGTTCCGAAAGGACCTGGAGGCCGGTCCCGTCGAGGTGCCCCTTCCCGACGGCACCATTCGGCTGGCCCCCTACCTGAACGAGTCGTGCGCCGACTCTTTTGCTTCCTTCCAGGCGCAGGCCGGAACCTTGCGTATCGAGGCCCTGGAGCCCAAGGACGGCGGTCTCTTGGAGCTTTCAGCCACCTTCGAAATTGTGGACGCCCGCACCGGCGCTATCGTGGCGGCCAGCGCAACCCTGGAAATGAGTGCAACGTTGACGGTGGAAGCGCCGCACAAACTCTACACGACCTGCCCCAACTAAACACTATTGCATTGAGCCCTTGCCAAAACAGGTTCGATATGGCCGGCGAGGGCCCGCTGGGCAAGGCGGCTTGCAGGGCG
>CAYTWV010000368.1:0-4336 GCA_964442235.1 uncultured Myxococcales bacterium
TCCGAAAATATCATCCACATGGTGCTGGCACGTCTTCCCGACGCCGGCCCCTGAACCAAGGGCCTCTCCCTGTTCATGGTTCCCCGGATGCGCTTCGACGAGAAGGGCAAAGTCACCGAGTTCAACGACGTCCTGACCGCCTCCATCGAGCACAAACACGGCATTCATGGCAGCCCCACGTGTGTGCTCAACTTCGGCGACAACGACGACTGTTACGGCTGGCTGCTGGGCGAAGCTCACGGCGGCATGAACCTGATGTTCCACATGATGAACGAAGCCCGTATCTACGTGGGCATGCAAGGCGTGGCCCTGGGCGCTGTCTCCTATCAGAAGGCCCTTCGTTACTCCCGTGAACGTCTGCAGGGCTCTGACCCCCGCAACTTCAAGGACCCGGGCGCTCCCAAGGTCGCCATCGTGATGCATTCCGACGTGCGCCGCGGCCTGATGGAAATGAAGTCCTACTCCGAAGGTTTGCGTTCGTTGATGTTGACCGTGGCCTGGTACCAGGACATGGCCCGCATCTCCGAGAACAAGGCCGATCAGGACCGCTACAAGGGGTTCGTGGAACTGCTGACGCCCGTCTGCAAGGCCTACGGCTCCGATGTCGGTTATGACCTCTGCATCGAAGCCATGCAGGTCATGGGCGGCTACGGCTATTGCCACGAGTATGACGTGGAACAGTATGCCCGTGACTGCAAGATTGCCTCCATCTACGAAGGCACCAACGGCATCCAGGCCCTGGACCTCATCGCCCGTAAGCTGGGCATGCAGGGTGGCCAGTTGTTCATGAACTTCGTGTTCGACATGAACAAGTTCCTGGCGGCCAAGAAGCCCGCTCATCCCGAATTCGAGGGCATCTTCAAAGCCTTGGATGACGGCAAGATGCGGCTGGCCAAGCTCACGCTCAAGCTGGGCGCCATGGTCAAAGCCGATGTGGAAGGCGGCCTGCAGCATGCCGTCACCTACCTGCGTATGTTCGGCCATGTCGCCGTGATGTACGAACTGTGCAAGCAGGCCGTTGTGGCTTCCGAAGCCCTGGCCAAACTGTGCAGCGAGAAGGGCGTTGACGCCGACGGCCTCAAGGCCTTTATCACCGACCATGCCGATGCCCGCTTCTATAACGGCAAGATTCTCTCGGCGAAGTTCTTCGCTGCGAACATCATGCCCGAAGTCGAAGCCCTGGAAAAACGCATCATCGGTGGCGACCGTTCTGCCATCGAACATCCCTTCGAAATCGCGTAACCAGACCCGACCAGTACGTCGTTCATCCCTGGGGGATCATCCCCCGGGGCACCTGATGCACCTATCACAAAAGCGCACCTCCAATCTTCCACGAAAAGCCGCAGGAAAAGCTCTGCCCGAGCCGTTCGCTGGCAAGGTGGTAATCGATAACCCGTTGTGCTTAGCGTGGCGAAAACACGGTGACTATGGGTAAGTGGTCAGAAATAGTCCAGGTGCCGTGCTGCAGAACCTTTGAGTCGGTGGTCTTCAGAAGACTCGAATAAAAGACATAGTCGATGGTACGGTCCGGGGCCGTGGAACGGGAGCCGTTAGGGAAATGGGTGTGCCACTGGGCGAACTGGGGACTCTCGATGGTTGCGAGAGAGGGAACCGAGGGGTAGGTTGCCAACAGAGGGGACAACTCGGTCGTGGGGTTGAAATAGGCCCGCTCGGATTCGGGCAGGCGCTGGTAGGCATTGCTGCCGGCAAGCAGGTTGAAGTCGCCCCCCAGAATCCAAGGCATCTTCTGGACCGTGCGTGACTTGAGGAGGTTGCCCAGGGCCTCCACTTGACGCTGCATCGTGTCTGTGCCCTGAGAGAAGGCATCCAAATGGGTGGTCATTACGCACAACTGTGTGCCGTCGGTTCGGGGAAGTGCTACCTCCAGAATTGCACGCTTGAAGTTAAAGGCCTTCGTCACCGGGTCGCCCGGCATCAAGGGCAGTTGGTGTCGAAGGGCCGAGCCAATCTGATATTTGGAGACAATCGAAAGCTTCATGCCTACCCGGCCCATGATTTTCGGGTGCGGCACGAAGCCGGCCTTCCAGTAGAAGGCTGAGGCATGGCAGCAGTATTCGGGGGGCAGAAGGTTCAGCAGCAATGCCAACTGGTCTGCGCCGTCGGTGCGGGCAGAACCGTCATCCATCTCCTGCAGCAGAACCAGGTCGGGATTCTCCTCCCCGATTACCCGTGCGACGTCGGCAAGCGTGCTTGCTACCGCCTGGGCAGAAGGGCGCGTGTCGGGCCCCGAGCCATCCAGCAGGTCATAAAAGAAGACGTAGTCCTTGCCTGCCATGTACTGGACATTCCAGGACAGCACTTTCACGGGCGCCCCGGCCGGCAGCAGCGGGGCGCCAGGGCCATTCGTGACCGGCTCCGACTGTTCCTCGGATGGGTGGAAGGTGAGCAGATAGACTATGATGGTCAAGGTCAGGACGATGGCCGCCACTATGCCCAGGAACCACATCACAACCTTGGCAAACATCGGGGGGATTGGCATGGCAACTCCGTTTGCCAGAAGTATGGAAGCGGGGCCCGGGGTGGGCAAGGGGAAAGAAAGGGGTGCGCCGCTACCGGGCCACCCTTGTAACGATGCGCACCGGCCGTTGACGGGTCAGCCTTTCGACTCGCTGACGCTCGCTCAAGGCGCGCCGTGAGCGAGGCCCCTGGCCGAGTCGAACGGCTGATGCGACAACTTTAGTAACGTGTATCTATATAAGAAAGTAACTGAACTTAAGGGGCAGCGCAGTACGAGTCTTGCATACAGACATCCTCGCCGGTGCATTCGCCGCAAGAGCCGCCGCAACCGTCACTTCCACAGAGCTTCTGGCCGCCCCAGCAATCGGCCATACAAGGTTCGCACAATCCCGCGTCGTAGCTGCAGACCTCGTTGTCTGGACAGCCGCCTCCATTCGTTCCGCAAGGCACAGCGCAGGCGTCCTCACGGCCGCACTCTATCCCGGCGCACATGCTCGCGCGCTCGCAGTCGCATACACCCTCGATGCACTGGGCGCCGCTTTCGCAATAACCATTGGGGGCCTCTTGACCACAGAAACCGCCGCAGCCGTCGGGGCCACAGACCTTGCCGGCGCAGTCCGGGATGCAAACTTCCTGGCAGTAGGATCCTTGCACGCACACGCTTCCCTGAGGGCATGTTCCGCAATAGCCACCACAGTTGTCCGAGCCGCACTCTTGTTGATCGTAGCAAGAGGGCTGACACGCAACACAAGACCCCATGTTTTCGTTGCAACTGGTGCCCGCCGCACACACACCGCAACTACCGCCGCATCCGTTGGGGCCGCACTTGCGATTACCGCAGTCGGGTACACAGTCGGGCTCGCATAGGTCATTGTCCCAATTGCAGAATTCGCCATCGGGGCATGCGCCGCAGAAGTTCTGGCAACTGTCCCAACCGCACTCCTTCTGTTCGCAGCCGGAGCACTGGTAGGTCTCACATTGACCCCCGACGCAATACTCGCCGGCAGCACAGCCCGTGCCGCAATAGCCTTGACAGCCGTCCCAGCCGCACTCTTTTCCCGCACAATTTGGCACACAAATGCCTTCGCACACGCCCCAGACACACTGCTCATTGGGGCCGCATTGGCCGCAGTCCTGACCGGTTGTGGGGGAGGTGCCGCAAAGCAGGTTGCCACAGCCGATGTTGCCCTCGCACTGGCCGTCGCCGGCGCAGAACTGTTCGGTGGCGCAAAGATAACAGGACTGGGCAAACCACGGACTGTCGTAACAAACCTTAAACCCCTGCGGAGGATTGTTCGCAAAAACCGGATTGCCATCCAAATCGCATCCGCAGGCCGGACCTGCCCCAATGACATAGTTCAGCATTCCGCAATCCTGCGGGCAGGAGCAGAAGTTCTCTGTTGCCGTGTTACAACTTCCATCACCACAAACCGGTACTGAACACTGCCCTTGCAGGCACTGAGCCCCACCGGTGCACGTGCCGCACACCCCACCACACAGATCCGGCCCACATTTTCGGGTCCCACACTTGGGGTCGCAGGGCTTACACTTGCCTGCTTCGCAGGTTTCACCCGCAGGGCACGTACCACAACTTCCCCCACAAAGGTCGGGCCCACACACAGGAAGCGCAACAAACGGAACGGGAATTGAGGAGGCGCAAAACGGCAAACAAGAACAATTGGAGTCCTGACACATGCTCAAGTCACCCATCGGGGAATTGATGCGCTCGCACTCCCCACAACTGCCGCCGCAGCCGTTGTCACCGCACGTCTTCCCGGCGCAATTCGGAGTACAACACGTGCCCTCGAAGCAGACCTTGCCGGTATAGTCGGGGCCATCACCCGTGAACAGGCCGCGT
>CAYTWV010000368.1:4346-4981 GCA_964442235.1 uncultured Myxococcales bacterium
CTTGCCGGTATCGCAGGTGCCGCATACGCCGCCAGCCATGTCGTAACCGCACTGCTTGTTGGCGCACTGGGGCACCGCCTTGCATTGCCCCGTGCCCGCATCACACGCTTCCCAGGTGTTGCAGGAGCCGCACGTTCCCCCGTCGGCACAGCCGTCGGAGCCGCACTCTCGGCCCAAACAATTCGGCACACATCCGCCCTGGCACTGTCCCGAAATACACTCTTGCTTCTTGGCGCCGCAATCAGGCCCGGCCTTTGGCGTGCAAAGCTTCAGGGGCGCCAGGAAGGGGCGCTCCAACTGCTGGCACTGATACGTGAAGACGTTGTCTCCCTGGCAGAACGGCTTACCCTTGCCGGGGCAGTCCAATTTCGTGGTGCATGGCTTGTTGCATATCCCATCCATACAAACCGGCTGTGCGGTAGAGCATTTGTTCAGGACCACATAACACTTGCCCAGCGGGGAGCAGTGCGGCCGCCCAAGGGTGCTGGTGTTCTGGCAATCGATCTTGCCCGCGTTACAATCCGATTCCTTCAGACACTCTTTCTTGGCAAACCCGACGCCCCATGGAGAAAAATGAGGAATCTGAGCCTTGGCCAAGCCATTTTCCCATTCCAACTCCACCGGAATGGCATACC
>CAYTWV010000369.1:0-4978 GCA_964442235.1 uncultured Myxococcales bacterium
CAAGAGCCGGAACCAGTGTACCAGCGATGCCCAGTGCCCTCAGTACCACGTCTGTGCCTTCAACAACGTCTATTGGCAGTGCCAGCCCAAACCCGATCAGTGCACCAGCGATGCGGATTGCCCCACGTACTACCAGTGTGCGTCCAATGGAACCTATCTGACCTGTCTGGCCAAGCCCGATGTCTGCGCCGGCGACGCCGATTGCCCACAGTACCATGTCTGCCAGTCCAATGGTGTGTACAAAGAATGTATGCCCGGAACCGACGAGTGCATGTATGACGACGACTGCCCCATGTACTTTGTGTGTGCCTCGAATGGGGTCTATCTGGCCTGTGTACCGGGCCCCGACCAGTGTCAGGTGGACGGCGACTGTCCCGCTGATTTTGCGTGCGGCAGCAACGGCGTCTTTAAGATCTGTGTGGTGGCGGCAAACCAGTGCACCGTGGACGCTGACTGTGCCTTCGGAAATCGCTGCGCCACCCGCCCCAACGGCCGAAAGGTATGTGATCCTGCCAACGAGTGTGCCGTCGATACCGACTGCCCCGCCGGCCGCGTCTGCAAAAATGGTCAGCAGTGGAAGGTGTGCGAAGAACCCACCGACGAGTGTCTGGTCCACACCGATTGCCTCTTTAATAGCCGTTGCAATACCTCGCTGAACCCAAACAAGTGCCAGTACGCCAGCACATGCAACAGTAACTCTGATTGTAACTGGACCCAGTCCTGCAAGCTGGTCGAGAATTGGAAAGAGTGCAAATTTGGTGCAAACACATGCAGCTCTGACGCCAACTGCCCGGCCGACATGTACTGCGGAGGCATCATCGGCAGTTATGGCTTGTGCCAGAGCCGAAACGAATGCACCCAGAATTCCGATTGCCCCGTCTACCATTCGTGCGGAAGCAACGGGCTGTGGAATGTATGTCAGCCTTTGCCCGACCAGTGCGTTACCGCCGCCGACTGTCCCACGGATTTTGGCTGCGTGAGCAACGGCACCTTTAAGTCTTGCCAACTGCTGCCCGATGCCTGTGTGGATGACCTGAGCTGCGTCTGGGGCTTTGCGTGCCGGGCCAACCCGTCCACCCGCAAAGTCTGCCAGGAAGCCAACGAATGCCACGACGACAGCCAGTGCAGCGATGGTTTGGTCTGCAAGGCCGGAACTCGCTGGTACATCTGCACGCAACCCGTCGATGCCTGCCTGGTCAACTCCGACTGCCTGTTCCACTATCGCTGCAACACCGGCGCCAACCCCAACACCTGCGACTATGCCAGCGCCTGCCAGACCAACGCCGATTGCAGTTGGTATCAATCCTGCCAGCAGGTCGATAACTGGAAGGAGTGCAAGTTCGGCGCCGATGGCTGCATGTCCGATTCGGACTGCCCGCTTGATTCCTATTGTGACGGCCTGATTGGAAGCCTGGGCACGTGCAAATCCCGGTCCCAGTGCCAGACCAGCGCCGACTGCAACGCCGGTTTTGTCTGCGAGTTCAATGGCCTCTATAACGTCTGCGTCGAGTTCAATCCCTGCCAGGTGGATGCCGACTGCGACTACGGCTATCGCTGCATCTTTGGCCTGCAATTCACCAAGTGTGAGTACGCCAGCGAATGCAACTTGGACAGCGACTGCACCCAGAATGAATACTGTGCGGCCGGGGCCCAATGGAAGGTGTGTGCGGCCAAAGAGAGCACCTGCAGCACCAACGCCGACTGCCTGTTCGGGTACATGTGCGACAAGGGCCAATCGCCGGCCAAATGTGCGTATGCCAGCACCTGCACCAGCGATGAAGATTGCACCACGCTGAACACCTGTCAGGTGGTGGACAACTGGAAGGAGTGTCGCTTCAACGGCAGCCCCGAGTTCTGCCAGTCCGACGCCGACTGTGCTGCCAGTGAGTTCTGTGATGGGATTTTGGGAAGCTACGGGGTTTGCAAGAGCCTGAATCAGTGCGAAAACGGCAGCGATTGCCCCGTGGACCACGATTGTGTCTCCAACGGCCTCTTCAAGGAGTGTGTCCTGGGTGCAGGCTGCACCACGCATACCGACTGTCCCCTGGGATACAAGTGTGCCCCGGCTACCCCTGTGGCCCACTGCATCTATGCCAACGAGTGCGCCAGCGATGCCGATTGTGCTGCGACCGAAGCCTGCGAAATGCAGGGCCACTGGCGAGTCTGCAAACTGGCGTGGAACGGTGTGTGCACCACCTCGAACAACTGTGGGGCAGGCGAATTCTGCGACCTGACGCTGGGGCCTGTGGGCGTGTGCCGAAGCCTGGACCAGTGTTTGATCGATCAGGACTGCGGCGAAGGGCTGATGTGCCAGGACAATGGCACCTTCAACGAGTGTGTTCCCGCTACGGTCCAGAACTGCTGGTTCGATTTCCAGTGCCCCGAGGGTTGGACCTGCAACGACGGGCAGTGCAAACCCTACTACGAGGGCATGTGTCCCGCCGTGGAAGGCCGTTGGACCGTCTGGCTTTCGACCTGCATCGGGGTGCCCATGGGGGCTGTGTATGAGTTCATCCCCCAGGAAGGCTGCACGGGCAAAGTCAAATTGGTCACGCCAACCGTGGGTGTGGGGTCCTTTGAACAGACCAGCGCCAGCACGTACGATGTTACCCTGGCTCTGCTGATGAACTGCACAGCCACGGTGAACCTGGGCGCCTTGATGACCATGGATTGTAATCTGGGATGTACCGGAATTCAGATGATGAGGCAGTAGTCACAACGGGGGCACACTCAGCGAGCGAGCCCCCCGCCAGCCCGTTCTTATTGGCACACACCGCCAACGCAGTTGTTGAGCGCACAGTCGTTGTTGACCGAGCAAGATTTCCCATTCACGCACTTAGCGCAGGGTCCCCCGCAGTCGATGTCCGTCTCAGACCCGTTTTTCACGTTATCCAAGCAGCCAGCGGGAACACAGAGTCCCGTCTGGCACTTGGTGCCGCCATTCTGGCTGCAATCGGTGCCCGAGAGCACGGGGTTCTCTGGGACTCCGCTGGCGCACTTGTCCTCGGTGCACTGGTTGCCGTCGTCTGCAGGCAGATCCAGGTCGTCGTTCTTGGGCCATGCGTAACCAGCGCCGTCACAAACCGTTTTTTTGCAGTCACCTGGGGTCTGGGTTGGGGTCGCCATGTCGGCCGCCACGAACAAGATCCCACAGGTGCCGGAACTGCAAGCGGGTAACTCGCACTCGTTGGAGGTCGCCGGGCAGTCGCTGGCCTGGGCACACTGCACACACAGGTTGTTGACGCAATGGAGTGAGATGCAGTCCGAATCAAGGTCGCAGCCCACCATATTCGGGCAACGTGCCAGGCAGACCAAGCCGCCACAATCGGCCCCGGTCTCATCGCCGTTCTCCACGAAGTCCATACAACTTGGGGCTGCACACTGGGCGGTCATCGTGTCACAGACGCCCGATGCGCAGTCCATATTGGAGAGGCAGCCCACGCAGCCGCCGTTTCCATTACACAGCTTGCCACCGTTGTATGTGCACGGATCACCCACGCCCGCCATCTGGGGATTCTGGGACCCATCTACACACTGTTCGATGGTGCACTCGTTGAAGTCGTCCGCCGGGACCTCTGTGTTATCCCAAGCCACGTAGTCGCCGCCCGCGCCGTTGCAGAACTGGTCCTTGCAATCCGTGGGATCGTCGGTCATGGGGGTGTCGATGGGGGCAAAAGCGGTCACACAAAGCCCGTTTTCGCACGTGGGCCAGGAACACTCTTTTATGTCGCCGGTACACTCGTTGTCATACATACATCCCACACAGTTGCCTGCTCCATCGCAGTAAAGATCCGTGCCAACCGTGCCGCACGTGACGTCGGTGCCCAGGAAGTCCGTGGCCGGAGTGACGCCGTCGCAGTAGGCCTTCTCGCAGGGATTCAGGTTCTCGGGGAAGTCCAGCGGGGACGCCACTAAGCTAAAATCCCCTTCGCCGTCACAAACCGGGGTCTGGCAGTCGCCATCCACATCGTCTTCGGGCGTGGCATCTTTGGGCAAATTCCCCTCGATGCACTCTCCCTTGACGCAAGCAAAACCCTTGCAGATGCCGCTGGCGATGCCACAGTCGGATGCCACCTCGCAGGCCGGTTCAATGTCGGTTCCATCGGGTACTTCGTTGTCCTGAAGGGTGTCCGATACGTCCACTTGCACGTTGTCGGGAAGCGTGTCTGAAGGAACCATGTCAAGCTGGTCTGCGGTCTGGTCCGGAAGCACGTCCACGCCAGCATCGTCCAGCAAATCCGGAGGAACGTAGCCATCGGGGTCCAGGGGCACATCGCCAGCGGAATCGGCCGTCAGATCCGTGTTCGGGAACAGGTTGTTTCCCTTCTTGCGAATACTGCAGCCCGATGTTGCAGTGACAAACAGAACTAAAATCAGCAAAAACGCCCCGGCGTTGCGCATGGAACCCTCCACCTTCGAAAAAAATAGGGATCGTGGTGCCCGATCTTCCCCGGGAAGCACACAAAAGTCAATCCAACGTGGCGCACTTCCCGTTGATCTCGGGGGCTGGTTGGGTCAGGATGGGATCTCGTTGTTAACGAGGGGGTACGCTTCGGCATTACCCGCCGTTGGCAGCAGGCTCTGACGTCAGGGCGGTACCCAGTGGGAGGCTTCGTGAAAGAAGCGGCTTGGCTATTTTGTTTCGGATTGGCCGCGTGTGCGTCCACGGACCCGTTGCAGGTCTATCCCCCCTCTTTTCCAGCTCCGTCAAGGAACTCTTCGGAATCGGGCGGAAGCATCCAGGGCACCTCTGATTCAGGCAACTCTAAGACTGGGACCCTGATGGACCCCGGTAAAGAGAGCACAAGGGCCCCGGACACAGAATTGAGCCTGGCCGAGTGCATTGATGTGGCCCTTCGTAACAATCCCAAAACACGAGGGACCTATCTGGCTTCCCTGGCCGCTGCAGCCGGAGTGGGCGAGTCCAAAGCCAGTTCGTGGCCTACGGTGGAAGTCGGGGTGGGGACCGACGTCTCGG
>CAYTWV010000370.1:0-1953 GCA_964442235.1 uncultured Myxococcales bacterium
GGCTCAAAACACGTCGGGGCGCACGTCCAGAAGATAATCCGAGGTGAACTTGAGGGGATAGACAAACCCGGCTGGCGGTGCGGCTGGGATGGCACCTGTGGCCTCGATCTGCTTGCGAATGGATTCGTTCTTGGCAGCAACTTCCTTAAGACGATCCAGAATCTGGGCGCCGGAAGCGTTCGCCCAATCGAATTCGGCGTCGCCGGACAATTGCGCCAGAATCGTCTGTTTGCCGGCCGTCACAAACGGGGCGTCCAGAATGGCCAGGTTCATTTCGCCTTCCAGAAGCAGACCCCGGTTGTTTTTATTACACGAACCAACATTCATATAAATATCATCAACAATGACCTGCTTGGAGTGCAGATTGATGTCCTGGAAGACCGCTGCCGGAACCTCGGGGCCAGCCAGATACCCGATGTCGAAGCTGCGAAGCCGAAGCAACAGATAGCGGTCGCCGGCGGCCTTACGCAGCTCCTCGTCCATGACCAGCGACCACTTTTTGGCGCCGTCTGCCATCGAGACATCGGGCGTCACCACCACCACGTGCAGTTCCGGGGAACGGGCCAAGGCCTCTTTGAACGCATCCAGCACCACGGGCATCCGGAAGTACTGGTCCTCGACATAGATGAAGTCCGTGGCGTTACGAAGCGCCTTGTCCATGGACTCCAGAATTGAACGCTCACCAAAGGGCTCGGGCATGGTCACCACCAACTGCATCAACACGCCGTCGCTAGCTTCGGGAGCTGCAGGCAGCAGTTCATAGGAGGTGGTCCATTCGGCAAACAGGTCCTTGCGCTCCCGCCCCCAGTTCCAACGCAGGCGAATGACGTCGTCCAGGTCTCTGGCAATGGGGCCGACTACACGAACCGAATAGTCCTTTCTTGGGGCCACATCAGGCAGCGCCAGCTTGCTGACGACCTTCTGGCGCTCTTCGGCGCTGCTTTTGAACAACATGCGCCGGGCATCGAAGACACCATGGGCATCGGAATCCCAATCCGCGGCCTTGACGTTCATCCCGCCGACGTAGGCGATTTCTCCGTCGATGGTCCAGGACTTCTGGTGCCACGACGACGCATCCACATAGGTTTCCTGCGCTGCCTGCTTCGATTCATTAGGGGCGGCCCAGTTGTAGCCATCCCATTGCGGGTTCTGGGCCAGGGCCCGCTGCACAAAGGGTAATGGGTGCACTAATGGTTTGTATTCGCCATTCAAGGGAATGGGGGTTGGGTTACCCTGAACCATTACTTCCATATTGTCGCCGGTATCGTAAGCGTGGCCTCGAAGTTCCGGGTCTGTGTTGACATAGGCCAGCCCCCCGGCCGTAAGTGAAGCGAATCGCTCCACAATGATGCGCCGCTCGACGGAGGGAAGTTTGTTCAGCAGCGCCCCCATAGTTTGGGCCGCACGCTGAGACTGGGTCATGAACGGCTGTTGTTCGGTTCGGACCAGTTCCAGGTCGGACTGCCACCACCAGGTAACGCCGTGAATGCGTTGGGTCGCCTGCAACAGGTCCTGCCCCAAACTGGCAAACATTGTCTCGCCGCTGGTGAACAACCGGGCCTGATTCCGGGACGGGGCCCTGCCCGAGCAAGCAAACCACTTGTGCTCCAGTCCCACCAGCACGGTGTATGCCGGACAATTGGCGTCACCCGTGCTGTACCACGTCATCGCCGAAGCCACATAGCCGCTGGAAACGGCCACAGTCAACCCCTTGGCTTCGGCTTCTCCATTCCAAGAGACGGTCAGTTTCATGTCCTTAAAATCAGCAGCTTGGAAGGTCCAATCGTGCGTGTCGCCGGCGGCGGCCTGCCACGGCTGGGTCTGTCCCTCCGACAGAGGCCTGCCCCAACAATCCAGCACAATGGGCTGGACCGAGGGAGAAGGCGGACACGGCTGAGCTTCGATGGCCGGCAAGGCCATGGGCGAGGCTTCTTGGGGATAAGCCTCCGTCCC
>CAYTWV010000370.1:2053-4325 GCA_964442235.1 uncultured Myxococcales bacterium
GTGCCAGCCCCCACACTTCCGGCCATGGGTATCAAACCATATCCGCCCGGCGACTGGAACGAGACCAGGCTGCTGACCACGGCGCCGGCAATTTGCTGGATGGTTTGCTCAAAGAAGGTCTCCATCTCTCGTTCGGCGACCCGCTTGGCGGTTTCGGAAAGGCCCTCGGTATCCAGGAAGAATCGGTCCACGGCCAGACCGACGTGGATCTTGCCCCCAACCACACTTAACAACGCCCCCAACTCCATCGAGAGCCAGGCCGACGCCACGGGATTGGGGTCTACCCCACACCGGAAGGCCAGTTGCAGGTCCCCGACAGCGATGTTCAAGGCCCCGGGGTGCAGCGCCGACGTGGCCACCTGCGGCGGCAGGCTTGGAACCACGTCCACCACCAGTGGCGCTTCGGTCTGCTGAGGACTTGACGACCCCAGCAACGACCCCAACATCCCACACACCAACGTCATCTGCGACTTCCAGGCATCCATCCGAGCCTGGTCAATTTTGAAGTCCATCCAGCCCTGCTGCCAAAGCGAAATGAAGACCGAATTCAAGAAGGGATACGAAAGCCAGACCTGAATTCCCGGATGGGCCGTGGGTATAGGCAACGCCGGAATGGGGCCTGGGCAGCCGTAGGTCCATGGGTGCAGCGGTTCGGCGGTAACCTCGCCACGGGCCGCCAGGGATACGCTAAGCCCGGCCGGGGAGAGCGACAAATCCAGCAACGTATAAGAGAATGTAATAGGCATACCCAATACGTCCAGGGCCTGTGTGCCCGAACTTTGGGGCAAGGCTCCGGCCAGGACGTTAGTCAATGCGTCGCTGGCAAATGAGGCGGCCATTTCACCCACGGCGTTCAGGAAATTCCCGCTGACTTCCGTCGAGGGAACCACGTCGTTGCCCTGCTGGTCCTTAAGTTCAAGGGTCAACGCAAAGGCATCGGTGACGATGTCCTGGGGCACCACCTGAACCACTTTGGGAACCGTTTGCGACAGCCCCACGTCGGCGCTAAGCGCCAAGGTCAACTCTTCCACTTGCACCTTAAAAGAGAAAGTATTTCCCCCCGACCCCAGCATGGTAAGGGTGCCCGTGGCCACCACTTCCTGAACCTGGAAGGAAACCGCCAACCTGCCCGAAGGCGCGGTAGCCGTGGAAAGCAACACCGTGGGCTGGACCAGTTCCAGTGCCTGTACGGTCACAACAAAAGACTCGGAACTGTACAAGGGGTTGTGGTCGGCAAGATAGGCCCCAAAATCCATCGAGGCCAGCACCTTGGAGGTCGCCTGACCCAAAACCTCCAGGGCTTGACTGCCAAGGACCAGCAGTGCCGTGGGCGCCGTGGCCAACTGCTGACACGGCAGGAAAGGGCCAGCCAGAACCGCACGGTGTTCACGAGCCAGATTGGTGTGTGTGTCGGTCGCTTCAGCGGTAAGCAGATTCACACCGGGATTTAGGGGAGCCGTAACGATTACACTTTGCGGAAGCACGGCATCCACGGACACCGGCACTCCGCCGGCCTGCAACGAATCCAGGCCGTTCTCGTCGGTGGCGGTGAACTGGATTGACACTCCCGACGAGGCCAATTCGACCACACTGCCCCTGGCCGGCGCTGTGGGCGTCAGCAGCGGAGGCAACCGATCGACATTCAGCGTGATTTGGGCCGACTCGGTGGATTCCGGATGAACAACCACCAGGGCATTGGCCCCCTCGACCAGGGGCACCCAAGCAGAATACAGCCCGGACAACAACGGCGCTGCCACACCATTCACCAAAACCGTGCCATCGGAAACCCCACTCACGCTTCCCGATACCAAGACCGACGAGTGGTTCCACCAGGTTCCGTCGGCAGGGGACAGAATCAGCACCTCGACGGGGATTTCTTCGGGAGAAACCACCTCGCCCGAGGTCGTCTGGTCCTCGCCCGACGTTGCCGGGTCAGAACATCCCATACACACGGTCAGCAGCAGTGGAATCAGCCTTTTCATGGTGCGACCAGCTCCCCGCCCAACAGCAGATAGCCGCCCAGGAACTCGGCGGTCTGCGGATTGAACGTCAATTCAGTCCCCGAAGGCACCAGCGAAACATAACTTGAAAGGTCCAAGACCGGGATGGGATAAGCACCCAGCGCGTCGGACAGAGTCTGACCGGCAAACAGGTCCACCACTACGGCCGATACCAGGCTTTCGACCAGACCCTCGGCCCCTTGCAGGTTCCCTTCGGCCTGGACGACTTGTACCACCAACTGTCGAACGCCAAGCAGGCTGATCCCGATGGT
>CAYTWV010000370.1:4335-4971 GCA_964442235.1 uncultured Myxococcales bacterium
GGCCCCAACTCTTGCACTTGCGACCAGTTTCATGGTTCCCGAAAGGGTGTCGCCCTCCAGCACCACATCCAGCATCAAATCCCCGATTTGCAGCTCTGCCGCGCCATCATCGCTGCACGTGGTCAACACCGGCGGCAAGTAGGGGTCGGTGTCCACGTTTCCGCCGGTGATTCCAAAACCGGACAAATCGGCATCGAACATGTCCGACGATAGGGCCACGTTAAGGTGCCCTCCCCACCACGCAGAGAACAGCACCTGGTTCAGCACGTCCTCGGCTATGGCCGCTTCGATTTGGTCGCTGTGCGGCAATGGAGCGGGCGGTGTAGCCGCTGCGCCGGGGTAAATCGAGCAGTTGCTGCGGGCGATGGACCCGGGCGAATTGTGGTCGATGGCCTGGTCGCTGCTGACGCCGGCGTGGACACCCACGGCACCTCCCGCCGACGTGAAATCCAGGTCCGACGCACAAACACGAAGCGCCAGAGGGTTCCCCGGGGGATTTCCCAACACCGCTGGCACCACAAACTGGGTGGTATAGTCCGTAAAATCGGCCAGCATTCCCCCCACCTTGTCCACAAAGGTCGAGGCAAACCACCCTTCGACTTTCTCTTCGATGGTTGCGGTCAAGTCCTCGGAAAA
>CAYTWV010000371.1:0-4970 GCA_964442235.1 uncultured Myxococcales bacterium
CGCCTTGCCTTTGAGTTCTTGGCTACCCATCCGGCCCGCAGCCTGTTCTTGTGGGACGATGCGGACCCGGCGGTGCACTTTGGGGGGCTGGCGGCCCTGAGTCGGACCGGTCCTGTTTACGAAGAAGACGAAATCCCGACCATGGGCCCCGTATATCTCTCACTAGAGGATCTGGGGCGCCTGTTGCCCATGATTCGCCCCGGCGTGCGTACGGCTTCGGGGTGGGAAGTCAGGCAACTGAGCCTGCGGGAGGGCTGGCCTTCCATTCGCCTGGAGCGTGGGGCGCAGCACCTTGAGATTCAGGTTCATAAACGCTCCACAGGTCGGCCCGCATTCGTGAGTACACGTCTGTTTGCCCTTTCGTGGCGAGACTCTTCGGGCACCGAGGCCCTGTCCGGCGATGCCACCGTTCAACAACTGATGCTGGGTTTGGCCAAAGAGATTCAGAAGAGGGAAGGTGGTCTATGAGGGTGGTTCTGGTTGCGGGAACGCCCGCCGAGCATTCCATCGAGGTGCCCGGTCGGGAAGGGTTCAAGGATTTCGCCGACCAGAGCTATAACTACGCCATCGGACTGCTGAAAGCGTGTGCACTAGAGAAATCGGGCCGCACGGATCTGGATATCGTGCTGCACGATTTGCCTTTGGCCCGCACCACCGAGACACTCTCTGAATCGCAAATCGACGCCATTCTGGCCATGGAACCGGATGTTGTGGGGTTCTCGTGTTACGCCTGGGATTTGCACGTGTTTGTAAAGGCAGCGTGGCAGTTGAAACAGAGGCGTCGTTCTCTGGTGACCTTGCTTGGCGGGCCCTCTGCCTCGGGGCAGGCCAGGCGTCTGCTTGAGGCCTATCCCTTTTTGGATATCGTGGTTCGAGGTGAGGGGGAGTGGCCTTTCATCGCCTTGTGCGCCAGTGGATTCCGCAATCTGGAGACCATTGCGGGCATCAGCTATCGCACCTCTTCAGGCACTGTGGAAGAGGTTGGAGACCCCGGCCTGGTTCCCGATTTGACGCAGTTGCCGTCGCCGTACCTGTCAGGCCACTTCACGCCGGATTCACCCAGTCTGCTCATCGAACCCTCTCGTGGGTGCAAGTTCCGCTGCAGCTTTTGCAGTTGGTCGACCAAAGGCGGAGGGTTGCGGCAGGCAGGCAAAGAGCGCCTGCTGGCCGAAGTTCAATGGGCGCTGAAACAGGGCTACCGATTCGTGAATTTCTGCGATACGGCCATCAACCATGACACTCAGGTGCTGGCCGAATTTTGCGACACGTTGAATCAGGCCGACCCCGAACACCGCTTGGCCTACTCGGTCTTTCTGCGTCAGGAATCGTTGGACGATGCCCAATTCGCCATTCTTGAGCACATGCGTTTTGACGAGATTATCCTGGGCTTGGAGTCCATTCACCCCGAGCCCCTGAAAGCCTGTGGCAAACGCCCTCTGGACATCCCCGAATTCGAGCGGCGCCTGGCCCGGCTGGGGCGTGCGGGCCAGAAGGTGACCTTGAGTTTCATCTCGGGGTTGCCCGGCGATTCGGTCCAGGGATTTGGTCAGACTCTGGCCTACCTCGAGGACCTTCAATCCCGCATGCCGGACCTGGTCAATATCCTCTGCTGTTTCTGGCTTTCGGTGCTGCCTGGCACGCGTTTTGAAGCCAAAAAAGAGGAGTACGGATTCACGTTCCTGCCACGCGGAACGCCTTACATCCTGGGCAGCAAAGATACTACCACGCAGGATCTGGTGGCCATGTCCAAGTTGCTGGTGGAGTACGCTTCCCGCAACGAACACTTCCGTTGTGAGGAGATTCATCGGGATGCTGCCGAGGGGCGATTCCCTCCCTCGGCTCAGTCGCAAGGCAGCGTCGGCGGCGTGCGCCTGCCTGCGTTGCCGGGCCGGGCCAGGCAGTTCCAGGGCTGGGATTTGGTGCTGGCGGATACTCAGGGCAGTGGGCAGCGCTTGGGAACGTACAAGTATCAGCGCCTGGGTCACACCCTGGAGGTCATGGTCGAACGGCGCAGCGATTCGAAGCCTTGTTTTCTGCGCACGCAGAGGCTGAATTTGTACTATCATGTGGCCGGTCCTGGCCCGGAACCCACCGAGGTTCCCAGCCTGGTTCGGCGGCTTGCCGAGGTTCTCGAGCGTGGTGAAGGGTGATGGGGAAGGCTAAACGAGTGGTGCTGGTTCATTGTCCGCCCCATGGCGAAGTTCCCTTCCGGCATATTGGCCTGGCGTACCTGCAGGCGGTGCTGGAGCAGGCCGGACAGGAGTGCATCCTGTTTGATATCAGCCTGAAAGAGGATTCGCAGAAGACCGATTTTTATGTGGACTATATCCGGTATCTGTCTGAGGGCATCGGGGACATGGGCGACGGTCCGGATCCTCGGATTCTGATGCAGGTCACCCATCCCGAGTGGTTTCCCGAACTGCTGCCTATCAGTCGTACGATTCGAGAGAAGGCATCGGAGTACCTGGAGCGGGTCTATCAGGCTGGGGATGTCTATCTGTTCACGGTGAATACGCTGACGGTCTATTTTGCTGCGGCCATGGCCCGAATGATTCGGGAACGTGGGGGCAAAACCGCTGCCGGAGGACCCAATACGGGCTTTGCGCCATTGCGGTCGTTGTTGCTGCACAGCGGGGCCTTTGACGCGGTGGTTCAGGGGGAAGGCGACGGCATTGTGGTGGACCTGATTCGCTGGATGCGCGGCGAAAATCAGGTGCCGCCCGCAGGTACACACTGGCTTGAGGGCGATGTGTTGCGGTCGCTGGCGCCGTTGCCCCCGGTCTCTCTGGACGACTTGCCTTACCCCAACTTCCGGGGCACGCTGGTCCGGGAATTTGTCCCAATCCTGTCCAGCCGAGGGTGTCCCAGGAAGTGTTCGTTCTGCAGCGAGACGTCGAATTGGGTCAGTTGGCGGTATCGAGACGCAGCCAAAGTCATCGCCGAGATGGATGCCAGGGCCGCACAGTTTTCGTGCAACAGCTTCCACTTCCACGACGATTCGATCAACGGCAGCCTGCGGTTTATGGATCAGTTCTGCGAGTTGCTGACCCAGCGGGGAGCGCCCTATTCCTGGGAGAGTTTCTGCTGCCCCGAAGGTCTGGATGACCAGCGGCTGGAACGCATGCGCAAGGCCGGGTGTGTGCTGCTGAAGGTAGGCGTCCAGAGCTTTTCGCCCAACGTGCTGATGGCCATGCGGCGAAGGCCGGACGTAGAGGCATTGAAGCGCTCTATCCTGTTTGGGGCCAGTCTGGGCATTTCGATTCGGTTTGACATGTTGATTGGATTCCCCGGCGAGACGGACCAGGATTTCCAGCAAAGTTTGGAGGTGCTGGACTCTGTTCTGGACCAGGCTCCTCAGGTCTTTTTTTCTCCCAATCCGTTCTATCTTTCGTTGGGTTCCGAGACGATGCTGAACGCAGCGCACTACGGGATTTCCATTCGCTATTTTGATGCCCAGAGCTTGCCGGGGCCCGCCGCCGAATTGGTTGGACGATGTGGCCAGTTCCCCGTGGGTCACACCTATGGGATCCCCAGGGAGGTTCTGGTGGAGCGAATGAAGGACATGGGGCGGATTCTCTCGAAGCAGAACAAGGATTATCAGTATCTGGGGCGCACCTAGGCGCTGCCGATTCGGGGGGTGAAGGGCATGACCCGATGCAACGAGCGCAGGGCGACGGGAAGCGCCATACGGCTGCAGGACCGGGTGGACGAGGCGTCGCCCGTAGATGTGTTGCTGGTTCATGTACCCCGGATGCGCCGACAGATGAACCAGATTATGGTGATGCCCGCGGGCCTGTTCAGCTTGGCCGATGCCTTGGACCAGGCGGGAATTCGGGTGCGGATTCTGCATCTGGGGCTTCGCCGGCAGGCCGATGCCCAATTCAGCCTTGCGGACTATGTGCGGGAGTGCGGCGCCCGGCTGGTGGGCTTCACGCTGCACTGGTTTTATCAGACCTTTGATGTCATTCAGGCTGTGAATCAAGTGAAGGCAGCGCTGCCTCATCTGCCCGTTGTGCTGGGGGGATATACGGCCTCGTGTCTGTACAAAGAAGTCATCGGGCGGCGCTCGGTCGATTTTGTTGTTCGGGGTGACGGAGAGTTGCCTTTGGTGCAACTTGCCAAGCACCTGCTGGGGCAGGGTGTTGGCAGCCTCTCTGCCATTCCGAATCTGGTCTGGAGGGATTCGAACGGGGTTCCACGGGCCAATGAGCTAAGCTTCCAGGCGACGCCGGACTATATGGACGGGATCAGCCATGCTCGCCCCGACTTGATGGACGATGCTGCCGAGTATTTTTCGGATAAGGTCTTCTATAAGGATTTTGACGAGCGAATTCTGGCCAACCGGGCCGACTTCTTCCGCAACGTCTTTTACTACACACCGGGCAAAGGCTGCCCGTACAACTGTTCGTTTTGTGGGGGCAGTCACACCACGCAGTCGGGCATTTTCAGCCGGTCCAAAGTGTGGTTTTTCAGTCACCAGAAGATCCTCTGCGACTTGCGGGAACTGCACAAGGCGGGCATTCGAACGCTGCGTCTCTCGTTTGATCCCGACCCGAAACGAACCGAGTACCTGCGCCTGTTCCAGAGCCTCCGGGACCAGGGCTTGTCGTTCACGCTGGTGTTTGACTGCTGGACGCCGCCTACTGCCGAATTTGTGCAGGCCGTGGCGCAGACGTTTGCCCCGGATTCCATGTTGGTGATTTCGCCTGACGCCGGTTCCGAAGAGGTACGGCGCAAGAACAAGTCGTGTTATTACAGCAACCAGGCCTTGTTGGATTCGCTGGACTTCCTGCGCACCTATGGAGTTCGGAGCCACGTCTTTTTTGGCGTGGGATTGCCCTTCGAATCTGCCGCCGACCTGCAACAGACCCGCCAACTGGCGCTGCAAATCGCTGCATCCGGGGTGCACGTCTCAGCCCTGCCCATGGATTGTGATCCTTGCTCCATGATCCAGCAGTCTCCCGACCACT
>CAYTWV010000372.1:0-4933 GCA_964442235.1 uncultured Myxococcales bacterium
GGAGTGGGCGCGCCGATTGATGCCATGCGGGTAGGCGAAGCCTATGGGTGACTAAACAGGTTCGATATGGCCGGCGAGCGCCCGCTGGGCAAGGCGGCCTGCAGGGCGAAAGCGGAGGCGTGCTTGGCACGTCGAGCATTCCGACCAAAGGCCAACGTAGCCCAACGGGATGATCGACGGTCATAGCGGACCCGTTTTAGTCTTCACCAAAGAGGAAGGCCGCTAGTCGTGCATCAGGGTCGTGAAGGCGCAAGCGGTGGAAGTGGCAGCCCACTCGGGAGCAGGCTTGGGCAAGGCCCCTTCTGGGCAGGTGCAGTGAGATCATCGGCGCACCGCACAACAGGCACTCTTCGCCCGGCTGTTCCAACGAAACATCACACTCAGGACAGTGCAGCGTGGCCAAAGACCCGACCGAAAAACGGGACCCGGCGATCACTTCATGATTGCCGTATCGGGCATTCAGGTAGATGTGTTCGCTGATTCCCTCCTGTCTGGCGACCAGATGGATGGACGGCTCTGAGCCCAGCAGGGTGGTGGGGTCCAACAGCGAGTGTCCGTTGGGGCAAGAGGCCTTTTTGACCACGATGGTGTCTGGCGGGATCTCTACAATGAGGCGCTCCATGGCATCCTCCACAGGTCAAGCGGTGTCGTGCGTAGACCTTCGGCGAAGAAGGTACACACTGCGGGAACCTAATTCGACGTCAGCGTTTCTGCGGGATCCAGTGTTGCGGCCCGATTCGCCGGGAAGAAGGCCCCCAGCAGCGAGAAGAAGACGGCAAAACCGAACGAGAGGGACATGGCGTCCCAGCGGAAGAAGAAGAAACTTTCGGGCTCGAACGGGAAATCCGACAGATAACGCGTGGCCAGCATGTCAGCCACCACACTCATGCCATAAGCGAGGGAATTGCCCAGCAATCCCCCCGTAAGGCCAATAAGGACCGATTCCCCCAGGAACATGCCCCTGACATCCATCTTGGTGGCCCCCAGAGCGCGCAAGATGCCGATTTCACGGCGTCGTTCGAAGATCACCATCAAGAAGGTGTGGGAGATGTTAATGGCGGCGATGCCGAGGATAATGGAGGCCATAATCATGAAGATGGCGATGGCGACCTGGAGAATGGTTCGGAACTTGTCGGCTTCGGCGCTACGTCGTGAGAGTTCGATGTTGGCCTGCTCCATGCCTCGCATGACTCCGGGCAGGTCCTCGGCGTTGGCAAGCTGCAGGATAATGCTGTCATACTCTTGCGTCGCAGCTTTGCCTTTGTAGCGTGCATTTGCTCGCTTCACATAATCGATAGGCATGGTGATGCCCGCTTCCAGCGCTTTGTTGCTGAAACCGACTATTGTAATGCGTTTTTCCACTGGGGTGCGGTCTTTGACCTGTTCTTTATAGAACGACGTTCCGAACGTAACGCTGCCCTCGTATCCAAGCAACGTGTCGAGGCTGCCCAGTTGGGCGCGCTCCATGGTGCTTCCCAGGACCAGGTTGAAGACTTCCAGCACCATGGGGTTAAGAATGGCGGGAATGGGCTGTTCGCAGAAGCCTTCGCCCCGGCGGTCTCGATAAAGGGAGCCGGCTTCGAAGTAAGAACTGACCGAGCAATAGGTTCCGTAGGCACAACGGGCCGGGGGGCAACTGCCGCCCTGGGGGATGGGACTGCCATCCTCACAAAGGCCGGGAAGTTCACCCCGGCGCAACACGGGGTTGGAGGCGATTTCCACTTCTTTTGCCGTCTGGACGCAGCGCATGTGTTGGCAACTTCCGCCCAAGGCGCAACGGCCTTGCAGGCAGGCTCCAGAGAGGCACTCTTCATCGGTAGTGCAAGAGGAGGGGGCGCAGGTGGAGCCCGGGGCGCATCCTGCGGCGTCCTGGCATGGGGCGAGGCATGCGGACGTGCTGCACGTCCCATTCTGGCAAGAGCCTTTTCCACAATCGGCGTTGCGTCGACAGGGAATCTGACGGCATTCCAGCCCGTCGGGGCATGGGGTGTCAGAGTTGCAAACGGGCCGGCATGCGGTATGGAAACAACCGGCCGAGTCGATGCAGACCAAGTCATCCTGGCAGGGAATGACCTCGCCCCGGTCGGCGAACTGGCTCCAATAGGCGATGGGTTTGCAGCCACCGTCTTGGCAGGCTTCACCGGGAGAGCAGTCTTCGCTAGAGTAACACTTTCGTTCTCGACCGTAACGTTCGTGCAGGCGAGTCTTAACGGTTCGGCCCTTGTTGGTCTCCCGTTTCTGGAGTTCGGTTCGAAGCAGTCCGTCGTCGAGGCCATCAAAATAGGCTTCGAACTGAACGCCGTTTTCGCCAAAAAGTTGTCCACCTAGTTTGTAGGTAGCCTGGAATTTGGATTTCAGTTTGGGGAAGACCGCAGCGACCCCTTCAAAGGCCCCCAGTTGTGAAACCCCTGCGTCATCAAAGTCGATGCGGCCGACCTGGCTCATGGCACCGCCGATGCTGACTTTGGCGGTTTCAACCTCGATCAGGTCCACGGGGTAAATGCGATTAAGGATTTCCTCTCGAACGCCAAAGGTAAGTGCGATGAAGAAGGAAAACACCGAGACGCCCACGGTGATACCCACGGTGGAAAAGACAAAGTGTTTCCGATTCCTGCGAACGTTCTGTGTGATGATGGCCAGCATCTTTCCGGGGGTCATGAGTTCACCTCCCCGGTAATCACACCGTCGGTAATGCGGACGATGCGGTCGGCGATTTTGGCCAGCCCCTCGTCATGGGTCACGAACATGATGGTGACCTTGGCCTCTTTGTTGAGTTTCAGGAAGAGGTCCATGATGTGTTTTGTGGTTTTGGAATCCAGGTTGCCCGTGGGTTCGTCGGCCAGCAGCACCGTGGGGGCTTGAAAGATGGCCCGGGCGATGGCCACACGCTGGCGCTCGCCACCGGACAACTTGTTTGGATAGCCCTTGGCCTTGTGCCAGATGTCGACCTGTTCCATGGCCTCTTGGGCCCGCCTGGCGACTTCTTTCCTGTGCAGCTTCCGATTGAAGTAGGCCGGAAAGGCGACGTTTTCCAAGTTGGAGAGGTGCGGCATGAGGTTGTAGGTTTGAAAGACAAAGGCGATGGTGGTGTTGCGGAATCGGGAGAGTTCCCGGTCGCCCATGGCTTTGAGGTCCTTGCCTTCTACCTCCACCAGTCCCTGATAGTGGCGATCCAGGCCGCCAATCAGGTTAAGGAGCGTGGTTTTGCCGGAACCGCTGCGCCCCAGAATGGCCACAAACTCTCCATCTTGGATGGTCAGATTCAGGCCTCGAAGCACCGGGGCTTCGGACTTGGGGTTATACGTTTTATGAATGTCTACAAGTCGTATCATCGCAACACAACTTCAATATTCAGTTCACTGCCCGTCGCGGTGGGTTTCACCACAATGCTGGTTTCCAAAATGGAGGAGATCACCGCCAGGAAGTAGGGCGGAAACCCCTTGGAGACCAGGTCTCGCACCAGGCGCCTGGTTTTGAGCGTAAAGGTCAAGGGCCCATGTTGCTGTTCTGCAAACAGTGAGGTCTTCAGCGAGCGGGCCTGCCCACCCATGGTTCGCAGCAATCGGGCGCCCTCGCCGGCGCCGGATACCGCAATAAGGCGGTCACCCTGCCGGATGAGGCTGAAGCACTTCTTGTTGTTCTTCTCCTGGCAAAATTCCTTGGCATATCGGTCAGTGGCCAGGTCCCGGGGAACGTATCCTTCCATCAAACTCGCCAGGCCCTCGGCACCCAGCCAGGCGTCGGCGTCAGCACCCTTCTTCAGGGCCAGGATGACTTGAAGATGCAGGGCAAACAGGGGGTCCAGCGCCTCTTTGGGGGCGAACAGATTGGCCACGGAGACGGTGTCGCTCAATCCCAAGAAGGCGATGGAAATCTCGGGCTGGATGGCTTTGAACACGGCGACCAGGTCTTCGAATGCCTTGGGCTTTCCGGGCAGTGTGCTCCAGGCTTGGGAGACAACGGCCCATTGTTCTGGGGTAAGCCAATCGGCCAGGCTTTCACCGGGTTGGCGCAAGGCAAGCGAAGCCACGGCGTCTTCGGCCAAGAACTCTTCGGGCGGGAACGCAATCTCGCCTGCGAAGGGAAGTCGGCAGCCGTCGGTCTGGATCTTCAGGATGTAGCGGTCTCCGGGTTGGATGGTCCCCGAGAGCGAGCGGCACCCCTCCAGAAACTCGATGAGGGCGTGGCCAAGGCCGGCAGCGGGGCCCATCTGGGCCAGCAGGGGACGGGCTTCTCGAAGCATGTCCAATTTGGGGATTCGCAGGCGGAAGCCGATGGCTTCGGGGGTTCCTTCCTGCGGCGCTGCGGGCACGGGAGTCAACATCAGGCGGGCCAGATGCCCCAGGGCCTGACCGGACCGGCTGTGGAGGATGACCCAAAGGTTGCCCTCTCGGGCCCAGGCGACCGATGGGGCCACGTCCCACATGGAGGTGGTTTCTGCGGTCCGAATCTCGGTGGAGGGTTTGCCCGCCTGGCGCAAAGTGGTTTCCAGGAACTCTTTCCAGACGCCCACTTGGGCGATGCCCAGCACCACGACGGGATTGCCTTGATACTCGAAGACCAGGGGTTGGAACGAGGCATCCAGGCCGGCCAGGGGCAGGAAGTCCTCTTGAGTCATGTCGATGCCGCCGGCCCGAGAGACCAGTTCCAGAACCCCTTCCATGCCTTCGAAGTTCACGACCAGCGTCAGGAATTCATCCAATACGCGCTGTGTACTGGGGAAGGTGAGGTAGAGAGTGGAATCGGATACATCAAACCGGTGCAAAGCGGTTTCGTAGTGGCGCGTGTCCGGGACCTCGCCACAACCTGCATAAAGCAGCGCCGCCAAGACCAACATAGTGGGTGTCGTAGTCGTCCTTTTCATGCGTGTGAGGCTAGGCGCACAGGCGTGCGAAGTCAAGACTTTGGGGGCAGCTCTTGCGTTTCTGGAGCG
>CAYTWV010000373.1:0-4923 GCA_964442235.1 uncultured Myxococcales bacterium
AATGCGTGTCTCGGTGGTCGCCGTATCATTAAAAAAAAAACCAGACCATCGATTTGCGGCGGTGCAGTCTCCCGAGTATCTGGAAGAGTTTCTCTATCCCGACGAGTATGTGGAGCGCCAGAAGCAGAAACGGGCAGCGGAAGAGGAGAAGAGCAAGCGGGTACCAGCCCAGCCCGAGAAGGACGTGCTCTATTTTCTGGCGGAACACGCACCTTTGGAGCCATGGGAGCGGGATGTGCTTTCCATGTTGCGTGAAGAGGCGTTGTACTTCGCCCCTCAGGGCCAGACCAAGATCATGAACGAGGGGTGGGCCGCGTACTGGCACAGCCGAATCCTGACCGAGCGGGCTTTGGAGAGCAGTGAGATCGTGGATTTTGCGGATCAGCACAGCAAGGCCGTGGCGGTATATGGCCGCAGCATCAACCCGTATAAGCTTGGGCTGGAGCTGTTCCGGGACATTGAAGACCGGTGGAATCGGGGGCGTTTCGGGAAAGAGTGGGACGAGTGCACCGATGCCAGGGAACGGCGAAACTGGGACCGAGGGTATGACCAGGGAAGGCAGAAGATCTTCCAGGTCAGAAAGGTGTATAACGATGTCTCGTTCCTTGATGAATTTTTGACGCCTGAGTTTTGCATTGAGAACAAGCTGTTTACTTGGGTGTTCAAAGAGCAGTACGACAGATATATTATCGACTCTCGTGAGTTCGCTGCTATCAAAGAGAATCTGCTGACCCAGATCACGAACTTTGGTCACCCCATGGTGCGAGTCTATGACTCCAACTTCCAGAATCGAGGGGAGTTGCTGCTGCTGCATACCCACGAGGGGCGGGACCTGGACGTGAAGTATGCGACGGAAGTCCTGAAGAACATTACGGCGGTATGGCGCAGACCCGTGCACATCCTGACCATGGTGCAGCGGGAGCAGCAACTGTGGAGCCATTCGGGTAAGGAGTTCTCGACCCAGCGGTACAGTTATTCCCTGGACTGATTTTTTTTGCGATTCGATGGGCCTTTCTTGGTGACTTGAGGCTTGCCTGGGCTAGAATGCTCTTTTCGCGTCGTTCCAACGGAGTGGTGATTCCATAGAGGGCCCGAAATGGTGGTGTGGGCGCAGTGGCCGGAGGATTTGGAAGCCCTGGTACAAGACGGGGTATCCATGGTGCGCGCCAAGGGCTTTGAGGGTGAAGTGGTTGCCCTGTGCCGGCAGAAGTACTCTGTGTGGGTTCGTGAAGGGAAACTGGTAGAGCGGGGTGTGGCGGTTACCACGGGCCTTGGGGTCCGACTGTTGCACGATCATCGCAGTGCCTATGCAACAACGAATCGGGCGACCCTAGAGGGGCTTCAGTCTCTGCTGCAAGAGACGGGGCGGTTGATTTCGTCCACCGCGCCGGACCCGGCCTTGGGGCTGCCCGATCCTCAGTGGTGCCAACTGCAACAGACGCCGCCGAATCTGCTGGACCCGGCCCTGATGGGGCTGACCCCGGAGTGGGCGTTGGGGCTGGCCATGGAGTGTGAGCGTTGCGCCTTGGATGCGGACGTGCGGATGGCGCAGAGCAACGGCGCCATGTTCTCTGCGGAAATCGAGCGAAAATGGTCCGGCACCACTCAGACCGACAGTAAGTTTTCAGAATCGGGAAATGTCTCGCTGGCCGTGCGGCCCATCGCGGTGGTGGGAAACGAAAGGCGGGAAGGGTTCTGGTTCGATCAGAAGGTGTGTGTGGGCCACCTTGAGAGTCCCCTGGTTATAGGCCAGGAGGCGGTGCATCGGGTTCTTCGGATGATGGGGGCCGGGCGCCCGTCCACGGGTCGCTGGACCATGGTATTCCCGCCGGACACGGGGCATCTGTTGTTGGAGTTGCTGTTTCAGTGCGCGGCAGCGGACAACGTGTGCAAAGGGGACAGTTATCTTCGAGGCAGCATGGGGAAACGAATTGGATCCGACCTGCTGCACCTGACCGACGATCCCTTTATGGCGAATGGTTTGGGGACGGCCTGGTTTGATGGCGAGGGCGTGGCGACGTCACCGGCCACCATTGTCGACCAGGGAATCTTAAGCTTCCAGCCTTCGGACAGTCATTCGGCGCGCAGGATGGGCGGCGTCTCTTCGGGCCACAGTCGGCGACGTTTGACCGAAAAGGGCACGGTGCTTCCTCATAATCTCTGTTTGCGACCGGGACCACATTCGGAAAAGGAACTCATCGCCCAGATTCCCAACGGAATCTATGTCACGGGGTTCCAGGGATTCGGTTTTGACAAGTCTACGGGGGGATTTTCCAGGGGTGCCGAGGGCCTGTTGATCCAGAACGGAGAGTTGGCCGGTCCCGTGAAAGACTTCACCCTTTCGGGGTTCTTCGACAGCCTTTGGAACGGTCTGACGGACGTCTCAAATCAAGTGGATTGGCGCTATGGCACCGGCACTCCGACCTTCGTACTTCAAGAGATGGCCGTCGCCGGACATTAGGCGTATCGTAGGGTGCCGGGAACAAACTGCCTGGGGAGTAGCGTATGCAAAAGAGTACGTTTGCCATCGTGTCGTTTCTGCTGCTGGGCTGCTCCAGCACCCCTGAACTGATCCTGCCGTCGTCGTTGTCTTCCAAGACCGAGGTATCGGCTTCCTCTTACCCCATCGAGCAGGTTCTGCCGGGCGGCAACGGCATGTGTTACGGGGCGTGGCACTCCAGTACGGCGTGGTGGATGGTGTTGCGACAAAAGGATCAGGCCAACCAGTTGGTGCTGGCTTATGCGGGTCCCGAGGGGAGCTGGCAGTACAAATTGCCGCTTGAAGCGGAAGGCACCGAGGTCACCCGATTGGAAATTGAGGAGTTTCGAGTCGGCGATGTTCTGGACGATGCAACCCCGGAAGTGGCGCTGGTGGTCAAGACCGTCAGTAAAGCCCAGGGGGGCAATGTGGTCCAAACCCGACGGGCTCTGTACCTGGTTGGGGTGGGCCGAATTCGGCAACTGCTATGGTATGGAACGGTATCGCTGAACGGCCAATTGACCGAGCCGTGCAGGACCGAGACGGTGCGTTACGTCGGCGATGTGGCGTGGCAGATGATGGGGCCACTGGTGACCGGGGTGACGGTCAATCGTCGACGTGTTTCCGAAGTCTGTAAGGGCGGTTCGGGGTGTGAATCCGGGCGTCAGTGTACGACGGAAACCAGTCAGGACGAACGCGGCTGGGTTTACAACGATGAGCGCGGGGCGTTTCGCCTGTTTGGCCAGGATCAGGGAGTGATGAAGTTCCCGGACGTGGGGCTGGAATAGGGTCCAACCCGCAACAAAACCACAGCGCACCCCGTTGGGTGCATGAAGAGGTGCCACATGGATTCCTTCTTGTTTGCATGGCTGACGTGGTTGGTTCCCGCTCCTCAACCGGCAGTGGTCGAGGCTCCCACGATGATGGTGGGTGTTTTGACAACCCAATATGACCAGAAATGTATGGGGCCATCGGGCCCTGATGTAGAGGGCACCGACGTAGAGTGGGTCAACCCCCACTTCGAGCTGGGCATGTCCAGAGTGGATGCAGACAAGAAGGTGGGGCTAGCCGGACTTGAGGGCAAAAGTGTGTTGCTGACCGTGCGACCCAAGGCGGGACAACAGGCGGCCCCTGTGCCCGTTAAAGAGGGGATGTTTGCTGCCTCATGTGTGCCTATGCAGATGCGCAGCGACTGGATCCCGGCCAAGACGGGCATTCGGATCCTGCGGGGGCTGCGTTTTGGCAGTCGATGGCAGGGACTGGAAGCAACGGCCGCGAAAGTGGTTCGTCCCATTGAACTGACCCTTTCCGGCCCCGATGCCGTGGCTGTGGTCCAGAACGATTTGGGCATCACGCTTAACGATGTCAGCCTGGAATTCCACTACGAGGGGTGTTACGGCAAGCCCGGAAGTGCCGTCGAAGTTCGGGAAGTGGGCACACTGAAACCCGGCGAAAAGAAGGAAGTTCGGGCCCCGCAGGTGGTGGACCGAGAGCGAACCCGAGGAAGTTCCCGGGGCATGGGCCACATCTTGACCTCGGTTCAGATGGAATCCAATACGCCGGGCGTGGTGTTCGATTTGGACCTTTCGGTGTCGTTCTGGAGTCTTTCGGTGGAGTGTTTGGAAGACGAGAAGAAGTAGGACGCCCACTCCCTCACGGCCTGGCCCGCCTTCGATGGCCCCGCCTTCGGCTCTGAGGCTGAGCCTCAGGCTCAGGCTCGAAGAGAGGGGGCCCCTCAGGCCCTTCGAGGGGAGCAACGTCGAGGGGGCGTGGCACGGGGGCGACGGGGGCACGGGGCCAATTGTTGCGTAAGTGACGGGTTCTATATTGGGAGAGGAGGAGTCTCTTGGATTCGTTCGTGACGGTGTATACGGATGGTGCGTGTTCGGGCAATCCTGGGCCTTGCGCCGCAGCGGCCTGCATGATGTACAACGGGAAGACGATGTATCTGTCGGAGTATCTGGGCATCGGCACCAACAACATCGCCGAATTGACGGCGGTGAAGATTGCCCTGGTGGCGTTGAAGCGCAAGGACGTGCCGATTCGGGTGCACTCGGACAGCACGTACGTCATTGGTGTGCTTAGTCAGAACTGGAAGGCCAAAGAGAACCGGGAATTGATTGCCGAAATCAAGGGGCTGCTGGCAGCATTCCAGAAAGTGCAGTTTGTGAAGGTTCCCGGGCACGCCGGGGTTCCCGAAAATGAGCGTGTGGACCAACTGGCCAGGGATGCCGTGTCCGCCCGAAAAGGGATTCGAGAAATCGTGGGCAAGTTCACCAGCCCGACGCCGTAGGGGTGTGATCCACGGCGTGGCAAACTAGCTGTTGAGACGAGTTGAGTGACCTCAACCCTGCGGGGAAGAGGATCGGAGAAGGGGGCGGCCCCTTCTCCGTTGATGCCCTGCGGCGAAGCCACCGCACTGCCCCAACGGGGGACCGGGGGCA
>CAYTWV010000374.1:0-2519 GCA_964442235.1 uncultured Myxococcales bacterium
AAGGTCTGGTATCTGGATTGGAACGGAGTGACCTGGAGTGCCGTGGCGGCCGTCGACCCCAAACAATTGGAGCCGGAACACGTAGAACGTGCGGTTCCGCTGGATTTCACGATTCCGGGGGATTCGGATACCACGTCGTTCCCTGCGCTTTGGGTCTCCAATCGCAACACGCAAAAACGGGAAATGTGGATCTGGCCCATGAGTTTGCCCGAGGTCAGCCGGTGGACCAGTTATTTCCCGCAGGTGGCGAACGGAGCGGTCTCGTTGTTCTCGTTCCTGAGTGCGGGCGAGGTCTATATGGGCAGTGTGGTAGCCTCGTTCCTGATGCATTTGGACCCGCATAATCGGGTGGTATTTGAAGAGCCCATTTGGCCCTATCTGGATGCGGAAGAGGACCCGGCAGAGATGCGAAAGCGGCCCATTTCGGCCTTGGTGGCTTCCATGCCCAATGCCAACTGCGACGGGTGTGTGCCCGTGCGTCACGTGCAGTTCCTGTGGCATCCTTCAGACAAAGTGGAATACGTGACGGCGGTCTTGCCTGAACCGCTAGGGGGGCCGGAGAAAGAATCTCGAGGCAGCGTATGGTCCGACTCTGAGGTGCAACCCACGTTGCTGGCTCCCCCGGGCATCCTGTCCGATGGTGGGCGTAACGTTCTGGTGGAGTACGCAGCGGACGAGGGCTCGGGGGTGGCAGCGGTGGCCCAATTGTGGCGCTCCGAGGGCCCCGGGTTCGCGTTCAAACCGATCCAGACCGATGGGGATATCCGCAACTGGACGCTGGCCCCTCAGGAGATTGGGGACGCCCAATACGTAATCTCTTCGGGCGAAGACGTCATGACCATCTTGAAGTCCAAAGATGAGGGGGACACGTGGGCCGAATTCGCCACGCAGCCTTGTAACGGTAAGGTGGTGGCCAGCCGGTTCCTGGAGGGTGGCCAACTGGTCGCCATCTGTGCCCCGGTGGCCTCGGGAGACACCAGGCCTTTCCAGACGCTCTATCTGTCCAAACTGCTGGTTGGAGTCCAGATTAATGACTTGGGTGGCCCGCCGGCGGGCATGGAAGGCCCTGGCCCCACGCTTGGAACGTCGGTCTCCATCTTGCCAACCTCTGATGGATTCCTGGTGGTGCTTCCCATTCGAGGCCCGGGCGTGGGCAACGCCGTTCTGGTCAGGCGATATGACCTGACGGGAGCCCTGAAGAAAGAAACCCTGACGGCTTTGAAGGCGCCCTTCACACCCTCCTCGGTGGCAGAGACCGCAGGGGGATGGCTGGTGTCGGTCAGCGCCAGCTACGACAATGGCGAATACCAATACGTGGTCGTCCGCAGCCAGGACGATTTTGCCACTCAGCAGGTCAAATTCCAGGATTGGCAGGGTATGGCCGGGGAGCCGCTGGCGTTGCAGTATGATTCCGACTTGAACGCCCTGTATCTGTTTGACGGGCAGCATCTGTCGGGGGATGTGCGGATGGCTACCGTGCGAACCAGTACCGATGACGGGGCAACCTGGAGTGCCGAGCCCACGCTGTTGCGGCCCTGGGGTGGCCGAGGCCAGCGATTGCTGCATGTGGTGCGTGAAGAGAGGAGCAGGTCGAGCTTCACGCTGCCCATGCCGTCGACGCGGGCGTGGGGGGAGTCCGCGGACTGTGACCCGCTCTTCTCGGGGGCAGTGTTCAATCAGGTTTCGATGCCCGTCATGGACCTGGCGTATATGCACGTGACCCTGTAGCCCCCAAAGAAACGTCGGCATCATCGCACCCCGATTGACGGGAGGCAGGTGCGGGCGTACCCTGACAGACCATGGAGGTGCCGAAGGCATGAGACGCGAGCTGGTAATTAATTGGTGCGAAGCTCATTTGAATCTAAAGAAAGCGCTTGAGGAAAAGGTAAAATCCCCATTTGAAATATTAGATACTGATAAGGGTTGGAGTTATGTAACATTTTACGAAGTTACGGCTGAGCCAAGCAGCGTGCTGTACAACCTGAACCGCTTGGAAGATGCGGCTACCCAGAACGGCTATTTCCTGCCCTGGGACATCATGAGAGAGCACAACAAGGTGGTCATCACGGCCACGGCGGACCTTCCCAGTCCGTCGGCGCAGCTTTACGGCCTGCATGCCTTGCTTGAGGCCTATCAGTCACTCTACTCGGATACGAAGAAGTCCCCCATGAACGGATTCTATGGGAAGATGGGTGGGTTCTATGATCGTCCCGAAAAGGGGCGAGTCCTGGTGGCGTACTCTCCGTGTGACGAGGCGCTGCTGGAAGTGATGGGGGCCTTTGAGACGTTGATTCCGAAGATGAAGGTGCCGGGCGTCCGGTACGAGATGCATCTGGCCAATGGGTTAAGCGCTATCCCGAGGCTGTTGCAGGGGTTCAACGACCCCGAGTATCGTCAGTCGGGCAGTCCATACTACCGAATCACGGACCCGAACAAGTTTGCGCTGCTGCTGGATCAGGCACGCAACGACTACCACAAGTATATGTTCATGCGAGACGTCCGCGCCTAGCCCAGGCGGC
>CAYTWV010000374.1:2529-4923 GCA_964442235.1 uncultured Myxococcales bacterium
AGGGCAGAGGGCAGAGGGCAGAGGGCAGAGGGCAGAGGGCAGAGGGCAGAGGGCCCTTGTTCGACGTCGTGAACAGCGTTGTGCGATGCGTCACAAGTGATCATTGTCGAAATGCCGCCACAATTCTCTTGCTACGCGTTTGGGGAACGCTAGATTAGGCGTTCTGCCTTCACGGGGTTGGAATGGCGACGAAGGGCGATGTATCCAGGTTTTTGAAGCAGTTCTTGTTCCTCTACGCCTTCGGACTGGTCTTGGCTCTGCAGGTTACGAGCCTCATGGAGTTCTTTGGCAGCTTCAGCATTCCGTGGCCAATTCGAACCTTTTCCGTGGCGGCGGGCATCCCCCTTTTGGTGGTCTACCTGGGGCGGCGATTCTTGCCCCGGCCGGCGCCCAAGCTGGGGTTCCGCACGTGGGGGCTGAACGCACTGGCGTTGACGCTCTTCTGGGCCGGCGGTTATTTCATCGTGGGGGCGCTGTCGTACTCCGGTGAATTTTATTCCATGGGCATTGGTCTGGACGAAAAGATCCCGTTCTATCCCGAGTGGGTCTTCATCTACTTGACCGTCTACGGGTTTTTCCTGATTCCCTTGTTTTACGTGGATGACCTGAAACAACTGGTGATTCTGGACCTGTCTCAAGTGCTGGCGCTGAGCATCAGCTACACGACTTTTATCATATACCCCGTGGCCATCGACAGGCCGGGTGTGGTTCCGGCGGACTTTGCCACGTGGGCATTGTCGCTGGTGCAAGCCCAGGATCCACCGTGGAACTGTTTCCCGTCGACGCATTGCACGGCATGTACCGTAGCGGCCTTCGCCCTGGTCAGGGCCAAACCTGCGTTCGGCTGGTGGGCTATCCCCTCTACGGTGGGCATCTATGTGTCAACGGTTCTTACGAAGCAGCACTTCGTCCTGGATGCCCTGGCCGGCGTAGTGCTGGGCTCCGTGCTGTACCTTGCGGTAACACTCCTGGTGGAGAAATCCAGTTGGGGGAAGCGAATAATGGCCCGACTGGCCTAGACCAGCCGGCTTTGACCAATGAGGTGTGTCGTGCTTGAGCGAAGTGGGATTCTGACGGAGAGCCGGTTTCCTTTCCAGACTGCTTCCGAGGCTTTGGGCAAAGATCGGGACTCGTTCACGAAAGAGGATGTGAAGCGTTTCATTTACGACAACAAGTTCGAATTGGTGAACTTCCGTTTTGTGGCCGGAGACGGGCGTCTGAAGACCTTCTCGTTTGTCACCCACGACCGAAAGCACATTGACCGCGTTCTTTCTGCGGGCGAACGAGTGGACGGCTCGTCGTTGTTCCCGGGCATGGACCCCGGCCGCAGCGACTTGTACGTGGTTCCCAAGCTGAACCGTATCTGGGTGAATCCCTTTGCCCCCGTGCCCTCGGTGGACGTGCTTTGTTCGTTCTTCAACCACAAGGGAGAGCCACTGCCCCACGCCCCCGACAATGTCGTTCGCAAGGCCCACAAGGCCCTCACGGACGCAACGGGCCTGACCATGGAAGCATTGGCCGAACTGGAATACTACGTCGTGGGTGAACCCTGTCCGTTGTACCCGGCGGTACCCCAACGTGGCTACGGCGAATCGGGCCCCTTCAACCGTTGGGAGCAGATGCGCATGGAAGCCATGGTCCTGCTGGGGCGCATGGGCTACACCATCAAGTACGGGCACGGCGAAGTGGGCCAGGTTCCCGATACCACCAGTGAATTCGAGCAGCATGAAATCGAGTTCGCGTTGATGTCTCCCGAAGACAGCGCCGATTCCATCGTGCTGGCTCGGTGGATCCTGCGGATGTTGTCCCGTCGTTATAACTGCAAGGTGACCTATGCCCCGAAACTGGTGCACGGCCACGCCGGAAGCGGCATGCACATCCACGCTCGACTGCTGAAGGACGGCAAGAGTGTCATGACCCAGGACGGGCACCTAAGCGAAACGGCCATGAAGATGATCGCCGGCTATCTTGAGTTGGCGCCCTCGTTGACGGCTTTTGGCAACACCGTGCCCATCTCTTATCTGCGACTGGTGCCCAACCAGGAAGCGCCGGTGTATGTGTGCTGGGGGGATCGCAACCGCTCGGCATTGATCCGTGTGCCTCTGGGCTGGAACAATGTGCCCAATATGAGCGGTATGCTCAATCCGCAGGACCCCAAGGCCAAGACGCCCACCGAGGACATTCAGACCGTGGAACTGCGAAGCCCCGATGGCAGCGCTGACTCGCATTTGATTCATGCGGGGTTGCTGGTGGCGGCTCGTCACGGGTTCCAGAAGGCCGATGCCGTGGCGTTTGCCCAAGAGCGGTATGTCGATACCAATATCTTCAAGGCCGGTTCCGAGGGGGTTCGTGGCCGATTGGCTCAGTTGCCGGGCTGTTGTTCCGAGTCCGCTG
>CAYTWV010000375.1:0-319 GCA_964442235.1 uncultured Myxococcales bacterium
TGTCATAAATAAGCTTGTATTTGCCCCATAGGACCGCCTTGTGGCGTTTGGTGGGGGTCTCTTCGCGGTCTGCCAGCATGGCAAAAATCGGGCGCTTGTCGTCCCGCTGCTCGAAGGCAGTCTTGAGAAGAGAAATGCCTTGCAGCGTGTCTCGATTGCCCTCGATCCCAACAAGGTCCAACAAGGTGGGGACGATGTCGACCAGGGCCACACGGCTCTCCACGACCAAGGGTTCCACCTCGGGAATGCGAACCATCAACGGTACATGGATGCTCTCTTGATAAATCTGGTGCCCATGGAATCCCATACCGTGGTCTTT
>CAYTWV010000375.1:329-1555 GCA_964442235.1 uncultured Myxococcales bacterium
CACGATGGTGTCTTCCAAAACTCCATGCTGCTGCATGTACTCCAGGAAAAATCCGACCCACAAATCGGTCCAGTAGATGTCGCTGTCATACTTGTCCAACGAGGTTTTTCCGAAGGTCTTTCCCGGGGCGTCGTGATTCACATAGGGCTCGTGAGGGTCCTCAAAATGGACAAACAAGAAGAAGGGGTCCTTGCCCTGACGCAGGCGCTCTACGGCCGCAACGGCCTGGGAGGCAGCAATGGGGCTTGAATTTCGAACCCACTCTTTCCATTCGTCGTGGGGGTAGAGGGCAATCAGTTTGTCAAAGTAGCGGTCCAACCCCCGGATGTTCTTGTGAACCCAACCGCTGACATAGGCCTCGGTTCGATAGCCGTTGTCGCCAAGAACCTTGGAAACGAGCTGGTTTTCCTTTTTCAGGATGTAGTCAGACTTTTTGGAGGGTTTTCCCCAAACCATGTACTCGGGATACCGACCCGTCAGCATGGAGGGGATGCTGATCCCCGTCGAGGGGTACTGGGCAAGCGCATTTCTGAAGACCAGGCTCTCCTCGGCCAGACGGTCCATGTTGGGACTGACCCCTCGGTTGTACCCAAACGAGTGCAGGTGGTCCGCTCGCAGGGCGTCCACCAGAATCCAGACCACGTTGTAGGAGCGAGCCTTTTCGAAGGGGTAGGGTTCGGTCTCGCCAAGCACCAGCAAGTCAGTAGATTCCGCTGCGTCTTCGCCGTCACAGTTTTCGTCGATTCCGTTGTCGGGGATGTCCCGAGCCATGGGGCGAATTTCGGGGTCCGAGTCGTCGCAATCCTGCCCGTCAAACAGCCCCAGATACCCGTCGCCATCCGAATCACTCAGCGGCATAAGGTAGGTGAACACCCTGGAGGCCACGGGCATTTTGGGTACGGCAGCGGCCTCAAACAGGTCGCCACTGGTGGTCAGAATCAGAAGGACTACGTTGCCCACACCAAGAACGGCCGCAACGGGCGCCAGGATCTGCCATCGCAGATTTCGTAGCAGCCAATATCCCGGCACACACAACATCAAGGCCAGGGCCGGGTACAGCAGTCTGGCGGCCGGCATCAGCGGTTCTGAATAGAGAGAAACCACCACCAATGGCACGACAATCCAAGGAAGGGGGAACGCGACCAGGAAAAAACCGGTGGCAGAAACCGGAAACGCACCCACAAGCCCCATCGGAGCAAAGCGAGCCGCCAGCGCCGACGGAAGCC
>CAYTWV010000375.1:1565-4903 GCA_964442235.1 uncultured Myxococcales bacterium
ACGCAAACGCCAATGCCCCGCCTGCAGCAAGCACCCCAGCCGACCCCACAAACTTGGATGCCAGCGAGGGATCTGTGATGGTGCTGGCCATGATCGTCAACGCGTACATGGCGGGGAACAGCAGGAAGGCACCCAGCAGAAGATTCAGGTGTGCAGCGATCCAGACGCGCCGGCCGTGGACCGTGTCTCCCACCAGGCGCTCCACCCAATTATTGGGCCAGTTATCGCCCAGCCAGGGAACGAACCAGAAAAACCCAACGGCCATGGCCCCAAACGCCCAGACGGCAAGGCTGGCAGGCAGAGAAAGTGCGATGGCCGTGGCCAGAGCGTACCCGTTCCAATCCGTCGGATAGACGGCCCACTCCAGCACCGCCACGGCCTGCCAGCCCAGCAGCACCGCCGCTGCCAGCGCCAGAAGCCTGGTTCCCACTCCCGAGTCGCCTTGAGCCTTTCCCATGTTCAGGAACCCTCTTGTTGCGTCAACCCTCTCCCCAGAGAATAGGTGCCGCCTTCCGATACCACAAGGCCGTCTGCTGCGCAAATGCTCTGTGCGCTTGACATTTGCTGCCTATCTTACTACTTCAAAGCGGGCAAGTTGTGTCCGCTGGGTGGCCGCTGCTGAAAGGTTCCCATTCTCAAAGGGGTTCGCTACTGATGAAAGATGAACGAAACAGCCTGAGAACATTGCTCATGTGGGGCGCGTTGTTCCTGGTGTTCGTGGCCGTGTTCCAGTTCGTGAAGCAATCGGGTCGAGAGGAGGAGATCCCCTTCTCGCAGTTTGTTGCCGATGCCCGGACCTTCGCCGGAGAGGGACTGCCTCTTAGCGGGATCAAGACCATTTGCCAGGGGTTTAACCGGATTTCGGGCCAGTTGGCTGACGGGTCGGTCTATGTCACCGACGGCAGCCTGGACAGCCTGGGCGACCAGCAATTGCTGCTGTTGCGAAAGGGGGTGCGAGTCGATTATGGGGACTCGACCTATTGCAAAGAGCTGGCAGAGGGGACGCCAATTCCGTTTAGCGAATTCAGCGCCAAGGCTCTGGCCGTACCGCCCGAAGCCGAGGGTTCGGGCTACGTTCGAAGCCTGATCAAAAGCGTCGAAGCCAAAGGCGAACTGATCTCGCTGAAATACACGAATGGCGATGTCAAGCGAACCTCCGGCAAGCTGGATGCCATTCAGCAGGAGCTTCTTGCCTACGGGATCAGCCTGAAGCAGGAACCCGAAGAAGAGGCCGGCTTCTGGGCCCAATTCTTGATTTCGTGGGTTCCCATGATCGCCCTGGTCTTCCTGTTTTTGTTTTTCATCAAACAGATGCAGGCGGGCGGCGGAAAGGCGATGTCCTTCGGCAAGAGCCGTCATCGGTTGATGCAGGAAGGCGGCAAACGAGTCACGTTTGCGGACATTGCCGGGATCGAAGAAGCCAAAGAAGAACTGCGGGAAATCGTGGACTTCCTGAAGGATCCGAAGCGGTTTACCCGACTGGGGGGACGTATTCCCAGGGGCGTGTTGTTGATGGGATCGCCTGGAACGGGCAAGACGCTGTTGGCCCGTGGCGTGGCCGGGGAAGCGGGCGTGCCGTTTTTCTCCATCAGCGGTTCGGATTTTGTGGAGATGTTTGTGGGCGTGGGTGCTTCCCGAGTTCGAGACCTGTTCGAACAAGGCATGAAGAACGCACCGTGCATCATCTTCATCGACGAAATTGATGCGGTCGGCCGCCATCGTGGCGCCGGACTGGGTGGCGGGCATGACGAACGAGAGCAGACACTGAACCAGCTGCTGGTCGAGATGGACGGTTTTGAAGGAAACGAAGGCGTGATTCTGGTGGCCGCCACCAATCGTCCCGACGTTCTGGACCCGGCCCTGCTGCGCCCCGGTCGATTTGATCGCCGTGTGGTCATTCCTCTGCCTGATCTGGCTGGTCGCTGGGGCATCTTGAAGGTCCACTGCCGCACCAAACCCATGGCACCGGATACGGATTTGGAGAAGTTGGCCAGGGGAACCCCGGGATTCTCGGGGGCCGACCTGGAAAACCTCATGAATGAAGCGGCCTTGCTCGCTGCGCGCAGAGATGGTCAGCAGATCGAAGCCGCAGACCTGGAAGAGGCCAAAGATAAGGTCATGATGGGTGCTGCCCGCCGGAGCATGGCCATCAGTCCCGAAGAGAAAAAGGTCACTGCATTCCACGAGGCGGGACATGCTTTGGTTGCACGGCTGGTGCCCAACGCAGACCCCCTCTACGAGGTCACCATTATCCCTCGGGGCATGGCTCTGGGCCTGACCCAATTGCTTCCCGAGAAAGACCCCCACAACTACACCAAGGCGTGGGTCGAAGACATGATGGCCATGACCATGGGCGGCCGGGTCGCCGAGGAACTGGTTTTCCAGCACCTTACCACCGGGGCTGGTCAGGATATCCAGCAGGTCACGGAATTGGCCCGTAAGATGGTCACCGAGTGAGGCATGAGTAACATGGGCCCCATCGCCTTCGAACACAAAGATGGCGAGGTCTTCCTGGGCCGAGATTTCACTCGTTCCCGAGCCTATTCCGAATCCGCAGCCCAGCGCATCGACCGCGAGATCAAACACCTGGTCATGAACGCCTATGAAAGGGCCCGAACCATCCTGGCCGAAAATATGGAGTTGCTGAAAACTCTGGCTGAGGAACTGCTTGTGAAAGAGTCGCTGGGCTACGACGAAATGGAAGTCCTGGTTCTTGCGGCCGGGGTGGCCCCTCGCCCGGCCAAGCCCAAAGGCACTTCCCCCATTCACGCGGCGACCACCGAGACCCCCACCGTCTGATTTCGGAGACCTCATGGCTGGAACCCTGGTCCTGGAGACGTCCCACGGCGACCTTCCCCTGGACCGCACTCGGCTCATGGCAGTGGTCAATGTGACCCCCGATTCATTCTCGGACGGGGGACAGTTCTTCGACTGTGACAAAGCCGTTGCGCACGGTCTGGAACTGGCCCGGGCCGGCGCCGATATCCTGGACGTGGGCGGCCAGTCCACTCGACCCGGTTCGAAAGGTGTTTCGCCGGAAGAAGAGGCGGGACGGGTGGTTCCGGTCATTCGGCTTCTTCGACAGCAGCTCTCCATGCCCATTTCCATCGACACCTACCATGCGTCGGTAGCCGAAGCTGCTTTGGACGCCGGCGCCAGCATGGTGAACGACGTCTCGGCCCTGCGCGACGATGCCGCGATGCTGCCGCTGGTGGCGAGCCGCGATGCCGATGTCGTCCTGATGCACCGGCGCGGTTTGCCGGAGAACACTTTTGCCGGTCCGACCTACACGGACGTCGTGGAGGCCATGACCCGCGCCATCAAGCGGATCAATCCCT
>CAYTWV010000376.1:0-754 GCA_964442235.1 uncultured Myxococcales bacterium
AACCCCTGGGCGAAGTTTCGGGGGACTCTGCTGAGATTCAACCCGTTGCCAAGGTCGCCCAGGAGCCTGTTGCGGCCCCGCAGCCCTGGAATCCCGACGATTTTACCATTTCGCCCGAACCCGGTCGGACCCGGTTCCACGACCTGAAGTTGGGCCATCCCATCCTGCACGCAATTCATGACATGGGATTTCAATACTGCACCCCCATCCAGGCGCTGAGTCTGCCGCATACCCTCGAGGGGCGCGACATTGCCGGCAAGGCACAAACGGGCACGGGCAAAACGGCTGCCTTTTTGCTGACCATTTTCCAGCGCTTTCTGGACGACCCCACGCCGCCTACTCGCAAGCATGGAATGCCCAGGGCGTTGGTTCTGGCACCCACTCGTGAGTTGGCCCTGCAAATCGAAAAGGATGCCCGCCTGCTGGGTGCGTACGTTCCACACCGCATCGTGACGGTGTTCGGCGGAATGGACTATGGCCGTCAGCAGAAGGACCTTCAGGATCATCAGGTGGACATTCTAGTAGCCACCCCCGGCCGCTTGCTGGACTTCCGCCGAAAGAGAATTGTCTCTTTGGAGCAAGTGGAGGTTCTGGTCATCGACGAGGCGGATCGCATGCTGGACATGGGGTTTATCCCCGACGTGACCAACATCGTGGCCAGTTGTCCTCCGAAAGATAAACGCCAGACGCTGTTTTTCGGGGCCACGTTAACCCCCGAAGTGAATCGTCTGGCCAACCGCTGGACCCGTGAAGC
>CAYTWV010000376.1:764-4902 GCA_964442235.1 uncultured Myxococcales bacterium
CGCGACCGTTGAGACGGCGCCCGAGCAGGTTGCCTCCGAGAACATCGAGCAGGTGGTTTACCTGGTTACCATGCGGGAGCGGGTGCCGCTGCTGCTGAACCTGATTCTGGGGCAGAAGTTGGAACGGGTCATCGTGTTTGCCAATCGCCGTGATGAAGCTCGACGGCTGAAAGAGCGGCTGGAAGAGTGGGGTTTGACGTGTGCATTGCTCTCGGGCGAAGTGGAGCAGTCTCGCCGAATTCGGGCTTTGGAGCGCTTCCGTGACGGTTCCGTGCGCGTCATGGTGGCTACGGACGTTGCGGCCCGAGGCCTGCACGTGGAAGGCATCAGCCACGTGGTGAACTTCTCGCTTCCCATCGACCCCGAAGATTACGTGCACCGCATTGGCCGTACGGGCCGCGCCGGCGCCAGCGGAATTTCGGTAAGTTTTGCCACCGAGCAGGACTCGTTCCAGATTCCCAACATCGAAGAGTTCCTTGGGCGTTCGCTGCACTGCCAGCACCCCGACGATGCCTGGCTGGTTCTGCCGGAAAAACCCAAAGGGGTGAAGATTACCCGGGACCCCGACGAGATGATTCAGGCTCCTCCGGCTGCACGACGCCCCTCAGGTGGCAGCAGCGGTGCGCGCCGCGGGCCACCCAGGCGGTAGGGCCAAGTCGCCATGCACCGTTTCCTCTCCTGGTTCCTGGTGTGTCTGTTTGTGGCCGTGTCCACCTATGGACTCTCCAGCGTGGCCATGTGGGAGATGCGCAGCCGTTTTCTGCCCGGCTATCATGATGGCAAAATCCTGTGTGAACGACGTTCCCTGCAAACGCTGACGTCGGCCCACGAAGAAGACCCCGCCACAACCCTGTCGGTGAATTCGGCGCTGGCCGAGGCCAAAGAGTGCCACGCGTTACTGACCTCGTTGGCAGACTACAAACAGTCGGTGCCCAAGCGGGCCCTGTTCTTCTCTGTCGTTGTTTTCCTGGCCACACTCATAGTACGATTCGTCATGTTTCCATTGCGTGCACATCCAAGGGCACATGAACGGCCGGCGGATTTTCGCCACAGGAGGTTGTGATGTTCAGAAAGGTTTTTGGGGCTCTGTTGTGCTCGGTTCTGGTCTTGGCGTCCGCCGAACTGTTTGCGGCCGTCCCCGGCCAGGCCTCGGCCGATGACCTGCTGCTGACTTCCACTCGAATCGACAACTATTCGCTCATCGTGCCCAAGGCCAAGGAGTGGACCGCCCTCTCGTCGGCCCCGCAGTCGGCTTCCTGCGCACAACAACTGTGGAAACTGTTTGTGGACAAGGACTTTGTCGAGCGCCCCTACGCCTCCAAAGCGGGCGACTGGGCCCTGGGCATCCTGTCGGGAAGCGGCACCAAGGCCAAAGCGACCGAGTGGGCAACGACCAATCCCGTGCCCAATACGGGGATTCTGGTTACCCAGGACTTTGTGCTGTGCAGCCCCACCGTGGACGGGGCCAAAACCCTTGGTGTCATGGTGGTTGGGAAGCGGGACGGCGAAGCCAAAAAGGAGGAGTCCAAAGAGTCCATCCTGCCAACGGGCCTGCCCCTGCCCGGAGACATGGGGTTCATGCAGGGCTTTATGGTTGCCCTGAAGTTCTGGCAAGAGGCGCCTTCCACCGACAATGTCACCTATGCTGCCGGACGGTACGCCGGTACTGCCGTGCTGATTATTGTGGCCGGTATCGTGGCCCTGTTCCTGGTGATGTTCATCATCAAGAAGACCATCAAGACGGCCTTTGTATTGGCGTTCAAAATTCTGTTCTGGCCCATTTGCTGCCTGTTCCGCCGCAAGAAAAAAGAGGCCGAATAGCCTCCCTCCGATGCCTCACTGCGCCGTTGAGGATCTCCGCTCCAGTCGCAAAAACAGATCAAACAGAGCCCCAACTCCTGCGGCCCTACTGGGGCAGCACCACCACGTTGCTTTTCTCTTTTTTCAGGCCCAACCCACGATTGGATTTCCCAATCTCTTCAATAGTGAGTATGTGATAAATACTCAAATGCAGCCTTCTGACATCTTTAAAATGCTCTTTGATCTCTTCGGCAGCAGGGTCAAGGATAAGCGAACTGCTATCAAACAGGAAATCCGACAGTTCTACGAAGGCCGGCCCCAGCGACGAGTCCCGGATGTGCCTGGCCTTGAGGCTCAAGACCTTGTCTGCCTTGGTGTCCCTGTACGTCACAACAAAATGGGTCTCTTCTTTCCTGGGCATGGGTCCTCCGGACTGCGAGGCATAAACTTCCACACCCTCCGGCCGACGTCAAGTGACAACACAATTCAAAAACGACTGGCAGGGGTGGGGGCGGTTGGGATACATTGGTGACTTGGAAAGCCCAAGTACTGGCTTGTCCTGGGTTTTGGCCCAAGAAAACGGAGGTTATCCATGGCGCTGCGCAGAGTTTGGTGGGCTGGCATGTTCTGTTTGGTCTTGGTGGGAAGCGGGGCAGCGGCCTGTTCTTCGTCTTCGGGAGAGGAAGAGACGGATACTGCAGTGCCGGCAGATACCGCTGCCGACGCCACCGAGGATACGTACGTCCCCGCTTGCCAGGCGGGCCAGGAGTGTGACGACGGCGACCCCTGCACCCAGAACGATGCGTGCAATGAAGCCGGAGCCTGTGTGGGTGTGGCGCAGGAAAAGACCTGCACCATGACGGAGTGCGGAGGCAGCACCTGTGATGGCAAAGGCGATTGCACCGAAGTGGCTATCAACCCCGGCTACTGCCTGATTAAGGGCGTCTGTTACGCCGAGGGCACGGCCAATCCTGAAAATCAGTGCGAGATGTGTGTCACGACTTCATCCAAGGAGTTTTTTGCGCCGTTGGGCCAGTCCACCAGTTGCGAAGACGCAAATCCCTGCACCCGGGGCGACACCTGTGCCCAGGGCAGTTGTATTGCCGGCGACGATGGCAAATGCGACGACGCCCTGGAATGCACCGTGGACGCCTGCGGCACCGATGGCTGCACCCACGAGCCCGACGACGCCTTGTGCGACGACGACAACGACTGCACCATCGATGTCTGCGACCCCACCGACGGTTGTTTGCACACTCCCGATGACACGGCATTCTGCGGCGACGGCAATGTCTGCACCCTGAACAACCACTGCCAGGCCGGCGTGTGTGTCTTCGATGGTGAAGTGGAGTGCGCCGATGCCAACCCCTGCACCGACGAGTTCTGCCACGCCAGTTTCGGCTGCATTTACAACTTCAACGACGACCCCTGCGACGACGGCGAAAACTGCACCGAAGAGGACACCTGCCACTTCGGCCACTGCGTAGGCCTGGAAAATTACTGGTTCCCTTGCCCCGCATGCAACATGGAGTTCGGTCCCTATGTCGAGAAGATGGTGTCGCTGCGATTTGGCAGCGGCGGATTGCCCGGGGAAGCGCTGAATGTGGATTCGGATCTCAAGACCTGCTCGCCGCCGTCTTCTTGCCAGGATGGGTTGGACAACACCTTGTCCTTTGCGGCGGAAATCGTGAATCCCATTTTGGCTGACAATCTGGCTGACCCCGATGCTGCCATGATCATCCTGGCCGTGCTGGCCAACCCCACGTTTGATGGTCAGCCCTTTACGACCAGTCTGCTGTACGCCAGATTGGCCGAGACCAATCCCCTGTGCGACGTACAACACGATGTGTGTGAGTACGAGACGGGGAATATCAACTTCGATGCGCTGTGCAAGCCAAATGTCGCGCTTACTAACGCTACGATCGTTGATAACGTGCTTACGGCAGGTGGCTCTGGCTATGTGTTCCCATACAAGATGTATTTTGTGGGCGACGCCGAAGTGGAAATGGTGCTCTATAACGCCAAGGTCAAAGCCACGTTGACAACCTTGCCTGACAACACCATTACCCACATGACGGGCGTTTTGGCCGGCGCAATCACGCCCGAAGACCTGACCATGCTTGTCCAGGCCATCCCTACCGAGTTTTTCCCGGGTGGAGACAAGGACGCCATGCTGGCGCTGGTGGGCATGATGCCGCGGGACATCGATGTAAATGGCGACGGCGTCAAGGATGCCTTCTCGCTGGGCCTGGTGTTCGAAACGAATTTGGGGATACTGCAGCCCTACCAAAGCATCTACTAAACGTGGTCACCTCGGCCGTCTTGGCCTAAGCATGAT
>CAYTWV010000377.1:0-4890 GCA_964442235.1 uncultured Myxococcales bacterium
GGCCGGCAAGGTCATGCGCCTCTGTGCTAGCCCATGCGCCGTCCCCATGCGCGTTTTTCTATTGACGCTATGCCCGTGCCGAGTAAGGTCATGCGCGCTTGGAACTTAGCGGCGTTATGCCGCAAGAATAGGCGGCAAGATTGCCGTCCCTTTTCACTAGGAGAGGAACATGTCCAGAATTATTACTGATGAATGCATCCGTTGTGGTAGCTGCGTGCCCGAATGCCCCGTTAGCTGCATCGCCGAAGGCGACCCCAAGTACATCATCGACGAAGGCGCATGCATCGACTGCGCGGCCTGCGAATCTGCTTGCCCGACCGGTGCCATCATCGAGAAATAAACAGGTCCGCTCTGGCCGTCGATCATCCCTTTCGACTACGCTCAAGGCTGGCCGCTGGGCTGCGTTGCCTTGGCGAAGTAGGCTCGCCGGCCATATCGAACCTGTTCAGTACATCATGTGATCCCCAGGCCTTGACCATTTCAACACTCCCTCACGGCCGATAACGAGCAGCTTCCAGGCAGGAATTGGGGCGACAGGGTCCGATTTCAACACGGAAATTTGTCCCCCGATCACTCTCGGGATATACCTTGTCCAACTGTGAGAGTGACCGTGGGAACAAACGTATCTTTTTCGCAATTCTGCCCATCTTGCCGACGCCATTACGAGGCGGATCGGACCGTATGCCCTACCGATGGCTCCCGCCTGCTGCAAGTTCCCATGTTCCTGCCCAGACCCGGCAACGTGTTTAATGGCCGTTACGTCCTGCTGGAGACCATTGGTCGAGGCGGAATGGCCACAGTGTTTCGAGGATTTGACGTTCCCCACAAGCGCCAGGTGGCTCTGAAGGTTTTGAACTTGAAGTTCTCGGCCGAAGAGAAGGCCGTGGGCCAGTTCTTCACCGAGGCCCGCATGGCCCGACGCCTGCGCCACCCCGGTATTGTCACGATTCACGATTTCGGCCGCACCGACGTGGGTTATCTGTTCATCGCCATGGAACTGCTGGACGGCGAGCCTCTCTCGAGGTTGATGCACCGTGAGGGGCCGCTTGCCCCCGCCCGGGCCCTGCGCCTGACCCTGCAGATCCTGGATGCCCTGGCCGCTGCCCACCGGTACGGCACCATCCACCGAGACCTGAAGCCCGACAACATCTTCGTGATGGAGCGGGGCGATGGCGAACAACTGAAACTCATCGATTTCGGCATTTCCCAGTTCGCCGGCAGCGTGGCCGGAACCAAGGGCGAAATCATCGGCACCCCGGCCTACATGAGCCCGGAGCAGATCCGAGGCCACAAGGCTCGGCCCGAATCCGACCTCTATTCGCTGGGGGTCCTGCTGTTCGAGATGCTGACCGGTCAGGCCCCGTTCCCCGGCACGGTTCCCAAAGAAGTGATGAAGGCGCATCTGAAAGAAGAGCCGCCTCTTCCTCGAAGCCTCAACCCCAGCCTGGTCAACCACCCCGACTTGGAATCCCTGGTGCTGAGACTGCTTGGCAAACAGCCCGAACTGCGTCCGTGTTCTGCGGAACTGCTGCGGGACCAGGTTGCGAAGTTGGCCGAACCTCTGGGAGTCATCGTGCCCAAGGTCCTGGGCACCTATTGCCAGACCCCTACGCCGCTTCCCATGGAAACCGGAAACCAGTCCGTGGTGGTCTCCTATTCGGGCAAATCGGCCTCGCCCACCAACACCATCCTGCCCATCAAGGTGATCCACGCCGGTGGCAACAGCATGGAAGAGTATCTGGACAAACAGATCCGACCGGGCATCTGGTTGGAAGAGGGCCTGCCCCTTAGCACCGCCGGCACCGACGCCGCAGATAACGAACGACCCGGGTTGATGACCACTCCTGTGGATGGCACCTCGCTGCGCCGCCTGACCATGCTTCACGCCCGCTTTGTGGTTCTTGGCGATGGCCCCACCATTCAGGCCGATGTGGAAGCCCTGCGCATGCAGGTCAATGACAGCCTGGACGCCTGGTTCTCGCTGGCTACCGAATTGGGCGGCCTGGTCTGCCACGATAGCGGTACCGAACTGCGTATCCTGTTCGGCTATCAGGAACTGCGCCATCTGCCCGAAGTATCGGCCCTTGAATGCGCCGTGGCCCTTCAAACCCGACTGCAAGAAGTGGCTTGGGGCGAAGGCATTCCGCTGGCCGCATGTGTGGGCGTGGCCTCCGGCGGCGTTTATGCCGACCGCGCCTCCGCCTCGACTCCCGAATGGCTGGTCCGTGGCAGCGAAATCGACGTGGCCGTGCGCCTGTCCCGATTCTGCCCCACTGGCGGCGTCATGATGTGCCCTCATACCGTAACCGGCGCCCGAAGTCGCGTGGAAGTGCATCACGTGGCAAAACTGGCGGCCCGGGGCGGCAAACGCATCCCCATCCACCTGCTGAAAGCCCTGCGGGCTCCCAAGACCGTCGACGTCACCGCTCCCCAGGTGCGGCGTCAGGTGGCCCCCATCGAGGTACCGGCCCTGCTTCATGAATAATCCCCTTCGAATCGAATTCGACCAGGGCAGCCTGATTCTGGTGGGCGAGGCAGCGAACCAACTGGCTTCCACCGGATTGGAAGTCGTGCGCGACGAACGCATCCAGGCCTGGCGCGCCCCGGCCTATTGTTATCGGGCAATCCTCGAGTGGCTGGTTCAACAGCAAATTCCCTTCGATGACGCGGCGCGTCGTTACGGAAAACTGGAGTCATTACGCTTCAGTTGCCGCATGGAACCCTATCCCCATCAGGCCCAAGCCCTGGACGCCTGGCTGCAGGCCGGACAAGCCGGCGTCGTGGTCCTTCCCACGGGTTCAGGCAAGACGCTGGTGGCCCAGTTGGCCATCGAAGCCTGCCGACGGGATGCCTTGATTCTGGTCCCCACTCTGGACCTTCTGGCGCAATGGACTCGAAGCCTGAAGGTGGCCTTTGATATGCCCATCGGTGCGGTTGGCGGAGGCGAATACACCCCCGGGCCCATCACGGTCATGACGTATGACTCGGCTGTTCGCCAGGCCGAAAACCTGGGTGATCGATACGGTTTGTTGATCTTTGACGAATGTCACCACCTGCCCGGCCCCGCCTACAGCCAGGCGGCCCGCATGTTCATTGCGCCGTTCAGATTGGGACTGACTGCGACCCCGGAACGAGCCGATGGCGGCGAAAAGCTGCTGCAGGAACTGGTCGGGCCCTTGGTCTTTCGCCAGCAGGTTTCGTCACTGGCCGGCGAGATCCTGGCCCCCTATAAGGTCGTCCGAATCGGCATCCACCTGACGTTGGAAGAAGAGCGGGACTATCTGGCCGCCAGGAAGGTCTATGTGGACTTCTGTCAGCAAAACGGCGTCCTCTTCTCCCGAAGTGATGGCTGGCAGCAGTTCTTGCAGAAGGCCAGTCGTTCCGCCGAGGGGCGAGAGGCCTTGCGAGCCTGGATGGTGCAGCGCAACCTGCCGCTCATGTCCAGCAACAAACTCAAAGCCCTGGCCGACCTGCTGGACCGCCATGCTGCCGACCGAACCCTGATTTTTACCCACGTCAACGAGCTGGCCTACCGAATCAGCCGCCAATTCCTGATTCCGGTGATCACGCACCACACCCCTAACGCCGAACGTGTGCAGGCTTTGGAGCGATTTGCAGCGGGAACCTACCCGGCGCTTTCCACCAGCAAGGTCCTGAACGAGGGAGTAGATGTGCCTGACGCCAACGTGGGCATCGTCCTGTCGGGCAGCAGCAGCGTTCGGGAGCATGTGCAGCGGCTGGGGCGAATTTTGCGCCGCAAAGAGGGCAAAGAAGCCGTGCTGTACGAACTGGTCGCCCTGAAAACTCATGAAGAACGCATGAGTCGTGCCCGGCGCAAACACGAGGCCTATGGAGGGAAACGTGCTACCTAGCGCCTTGTTGCGGGTTCGTTCGATGCAGACCGGCGTGTTGCTGGCTTCTTACTTGGATACCACCAGGGAGGGGCTTCAGGAAGGGGCCGCTCAACTGCTTGAACTGGTTCGTTCTCACCAGGGTGTGCGCCGAGGCGACTTGGATGAATCGTTGGGCCAACTGGAACGAGTCGCCAAAGACCGCAAACTGCTGGGTGGGCTGGTGGATCTGCTGCTGCACGCATGCAAGTTCGAAAGCCCCGTCGAAGTCTCGCCCACGGCGCTTCGTACCGCCCTGTTTGAAGCCGCGGCCAAGGCCTTTCCCGTGGGAACCACCGCCGACGACCCCAAACGAGCTGCGATTATCCTGGACGTAGCGGCCCGTTTTGACTTGGCCCCCGAAGCCGTCGAACCCGCCATGTTTGCCGATTTGGGCGATGAGCAGCGCCTGGTTCAAGTGCCAAACTGGGGCGCTCAGGAGTTTCTGCACCGATACAACGAGGCGCTGGCCCAAGGAATCCTGCTCAACGGCCAGTATCTGGAAATTCTCCTCATTCACCCAACACCCGTCCGCCTGAGGCAGCTTATCCGGTATTTGAAATTCTTCAGGCTGCTTTTCCAGATTCAGCCCCATCCAGAGGGGCTGCTGGTGCAGGTGGATGGCCCGTTGTCGGTTCTGGAGCAGAGCAAAGCCTATGGGGTGCGATTCGCCAATTTCCTGCCGGCCCTGCTGCATCTGCCGGATTTTGCCCTGAAGGCCCGAATCAAGTGGCGGGGTAAATGGACCGAATTTCGACTGCAATCCACCGAGGGCCTGGTCTCGCATTATCCCGACAAAGGGTCCTGGGTCCCCGCCGAGTTGCAAGCCTTCGCAGAGCAGTTGGCCCAACGTCTGGAGGGCACCGCTGAAGTCGCCATGGCCGAGGCCATCTCCAGTCTGGGGGGCAAAGAGGCCTACGTCCCCGACCTGGAGATCCGCTGCGGAAAACGTGTCTGGCATGCCGAAATCGTCTGGCCTTGGCAGCGGATGGGCGACTCT
>CAYTWV010000378.1:0-4855 GCA_964442235.1 uncultured Myxococcales bacterium
GAAGTGGCGGCTGCCCCTTCCCCAAACCCCAACCCCGCCGGGGATTGCCACGCCGCCGATCACACCTACCGGCCAGTGCCCTCTTGACACCCGTGTACGCCCGGCACAAGATTGTTGCGCCCTTGGCGATTGCCGGAAACATTTAGACATTGAGGTAAACACAACATGTGGAAAGAATTCAAAGCTTTTGCAATGAAAGGCAATGTCGTCGATCTGGCCGTTGGCGTCATCATCGGCGCAGCATTTGGCGGCATCGTCAAGTCACTGGTCGATGACGTCATCATGCCGCCCATTGGCCTTCTGCTGGGCTCTGTGGACTTCACCAGCATGTTTGCCGTGCTGAAGGAAGGAGCCACTGCCGGCCCCTACACCACCCCTGCCGACGCAGCAAAAGCAGGCGCAGTGATTCTGCGTTATGGTGTGTTTGTTAACGCAATTATCAACTTCTTAATTGTGGCCTTTAGTGTCTTCATGGTGGTTAAACAACTAAATCGCCTTCAGAAGAAAGAGGCAGCCGCGGCCCCCGCTCCCGTGGCGCCCCCCGAAGACATCCTGCTGCTTCGTGAGATTCGAGACTCCCTCAAAAAATAGCGCCTGGCCCGCCCACCCGACCTACCACGAGGCCAAAACGCACCATGTCACCCTGTATCGATTGGTACTGGTTGCCTCCAGCGGCATGCATTTGCGGGTCTTGTGGCCATTCGATTTGATCCCGCGCACGCTTAAGGGTATCGTAAGCAGTCTCCGATCGCGACTTGGCCCTTGGGCCACCAGGTGGGGCCGTATCGGAACCCCGGAGGAAATGATGACGAGATATGGCGCTTGGCTTTTGGTGCTGGTCCTGTTCTCCACGACCGGCTGCCCGGATTCGGACTTGTCCGGACGGGATCCCCTCCAATGGGACGGTTATCGTTTCCCCTTCCGGGATGTTGAGCGAATGGACGGAAGTTCCGATCTGGACGCCGTGACGGACCAGGTTGGGCCTCAAGCCTGCCTGACCGATTTCGACTGTCCTGAGGGACTCTTTTGTGATCCAAAATCCTCGGTGTGTGTCGAGTGTTATCGACAGGACCAATGTCGTCCCGGGGAGCTTTGTACGGACGGTTTGTGTGTGAAGCTGCCCGCTTGCGGGCCCGATGGCGAGTGCCCCGAGGGCACCCACTGTTTGGAAGCCGTGGGTGTTTGTGTGGCGTGCCTGGTGGATGAGCAATGCCCCCCCGATTTTGTTTGCGACAAGTATGAATGCCTGCCTCGGCCGCCTTGTGATACGGACCAAGATTGCCCTCCTCCGATGGTTTGCAGCCCTCACCTGGGTGTCTGCGTGGAGTGTTCGAACGATTCGGACTGCACCTTGGACCAGTGGTGCGAAATCGATTCGGGGATCTGCGAAGCCGACTTGTGTGAGCCTGGTTTTGTAGACTGCGTAGCCGGCGGCTTCATGATTTGCCAGGAAAACGGCTCCGGGTTTGGCGAACTGGTCCCCTGTCCCGAGGGAACCTATTGCAAGGGCGGAGAGTGCCTGCCTATCGAAGTCTGCGTTCCCGGCGAGTCCGTCTGCCTGGGCACCATGGCGCTGAAGATCTGTAACCCGGAAGGTACCGCTTGGACCACCAAGCAGTGCGCTGCCGACGAAACCTGCGTCGACCTCGGCAACAACCACGCTGCGTGCCAAAGTGGCTGCCAGACGTGGTGCGACGAATATCCCGAAGGAACCTGCGGGCCCAACGGCTGCGGCGGTATCTGCAACAGTTGCCCCGAGGGCGAGACCTGCGACCCCATGGTTCTGACGTTTGACGGCCCCAAGTTCCTGGCTTGTATCCCCGAGTGTTCGTGTGAAGGCCGGGAATGCGGAGACAATGGATGTGGACAGTCCTGCGGTGAATGTGGACCCCTTAAGACCTGCCAGGCCGGAGTCTGCACCTATACCGGCACCACCTGCGCTCAGTCCTGGGACTGCGTCACGCAGTGCCCCCAGGTCTCTTCGTCGGGGATGATTTCGCCCACATGCCTGCAAACCTGCATCGACGGAACCAGGCCCCAGGACCAGGGCAAGTTCATCGAACTGGTGACCTGCGTACAAGGTACGTGTCAGGACACGGCAGCGGACATCGACTGCATCGAATACGCCATTTCCGGACCCTGCCGAGATCCCTTCGAGTTCTGCATGACTTGCCAGAGCGATTGTGTGGGCAAGACCTGCGGCGATGATGGCTGCGGTGGCAACTGCGGCATCTGCGGGGCCGGATACCAGTGCCAGGACGGCATGTGCATCGGCTCTGGATCCTGTGCCTCGATCTTGACTTGCATGGAACAGGGCGACTCTACTCAACCGGTCACCTGGTGCATCCAGCAAGGCAAACCCGAGGCTCAGGCCGTCTTCTACAAACTTTACGACTGCGTGTTGTCCTTCTGCGACAGCTTCGTTCCTCAAAGTGACTGCTACGCACAAGCCGTCGAAGGCCTGTGCGCCATGGAGTTCAAGTTATGTCTTTCGTGCCAGCCTAACTGCTTTGGCAATCAGTGTGGCCCCGATGGCTGCGGTGGATATTGCGGGGCTTGTCCCACGGGCTGGAGCTGCGAGAACCAGAAGTGCGTCTGCAAACCGACGTGTATGGGCAAACAGTGTGGTACCGATGGGTGTGGTGGTATTTGTGGTGTGTGCCAGGACGGCTTCCAATGTGATCCAAACGGCATTTGCTCGTGCCTGAATAACTGCGTCGGCAAAGAGTGCGGTCCCGACGGCTGCAACGGCTTGTGCGGCACCTGCCCGCCCTCTTCCCAGTGCACCTCCAATGGATCTTGCCTGCCGTTCTTGTGCAATCCGGGCGATCTGGAGTGTGATGGCAATATGCGCCTGGTGTGCCCGGAAGACGGGAATAACTGGGTACAAATTGGTATGTGTGAAGACGGCACATGGTGTGTAAATGGCCTGTGCAAACCATGGGTATGCACCCCCGGGGAAAAACGCTGTGAAGGCAACGGCGTGGCCCAGTGTGCCGACAACGGCGCCGGCTGGCTTTCGCCCATTTTGTGCCCCACCGGAACCGTCTGCAATGCAGGCGTCTGCGTGCCCTCTTCGGGCTGCGGCGACATTCCCTCGGCGGGATGCTGCGATGGCAACAAGTCCGTCTTGTGCCTGGGCGGCACCATCATCGTGAAAGAGTGCGGGACCCTTCAATGCGGATGGCTTTCCTCGGGCAGCTACGGCTGCGGCGGCAACGGACCCGATCCGACCGGCCTCTTCCCCCTAACCTGCCCCGGAACCTGCCATCCCGATTGTGAAGCCAAAGAGTGCGGTGGCGATGGCTGCGGCGGAACGTGCGGAAGCTGTCCGCTTGGGTTTGCCTGCGAAGACGGCGCCTGCCAGTCCACCTGCCTGCCCAATTGCAACGGCAAAGCCTGTGGCGACGATGGTTGCGGCGGAATCTGCGGATTGTGCTCGCCCACCGAAGAATGCAGCGCCGGCTCGTGCGTGAAACCCAAAACCTGCGGCGACATGGTCGTTTGTGCCAAGGGCTGTTTCACCCAGGGAGCCGCCTGCGGAGCCACCTGCTCGGCTGGCGCTTCCGGCGCCGAACTTGCCGAGTTCCAGACCCTGTTCCAATGCATCCTGGGCAAATGCCCGACGGGTTCTGCTGCCTCATGTTTCGACCAGGCAGTTCTGGATACTTGTTATACCAAGTATCTTGTTTGTATCTCCTGCACCCCGTCATGTACGGGGAAGGCCTGCGGGCCGGACGGCTGCGGCGGTACCTGCGGGCAGTGCGACCCATCCAGCCAATGTGTGGCCGGTCTCTGCAACCCCATTTGCCTTCCGAATTGTTCGGGCAAAGAGTGTGGAGCCAATGGCTGCGGAGGCAACTGTGGACTTTGCCTTGCCGGGTATGAGTGCAAGAACAACAAGTGTGTCTGGCCGTGCCAACCCGTTTGCACGGGTGTTCAGTGCGGCAGCGACGGATGCGGCGGCTCCTGCGGAACGTGTCAACCCGGAACACAATGTTCGCCCGATGGCCTGTGCCTGCCTTTGACTGTATGCGGGGACGGAGTTTGTGACGCCGCAAGCGAAACCTGCTCCTCTTGCCCACCGGACTGCGGAACCTGCACCAACGGGTGCACACCCAGCCCGCTTCCCGGGTGCTCCAACTGCTCGTGCCAGTCCTGCGTTTGCCAGAAGTTCCCCGAATGCTGCACCTCCAATTGGGGACCCCAGTGCGTCGACGCCTGCAAATCCTGCGGCGGATGCGGCTGCACCCCCACGTGTGCGGGTAAGGTCTGTGGCCCGGACGGCTGTGGCGGCAGTTGTGGCATTTGCCCCTCGGGCAATACTTGCCAGAACGGCCTCTGCATCCCCTCCTGCGTCCCCAACTGCACAGGCAAGACTTGTGGCAGCAACGGCTGCGGCGGAACGTGCGGAACGTGTCCCAACGGACAAACCTGCCTGAACGACTCCTGCTTCCAAGGGCTTTCCTGTTCCGGAATTGTGGACTGTTCCCTGGCTTGCGTCTCGGTTTCGGGTACCGAGTGCGTCTACGACTGCATGGACCAAGGCACCCCCGAGGGCAAAAACAGGTTCATGTCGCTGGCCCAGTGCATCCTGCAGGTCTGCTCGGCAAACCTCACCCAGGAATGTTTTGTCACGGCCATGAAGGGTCAGTGCATTAGTTTTTATTACACATGTACCGAATGCGCCCCCTCCTGCTCGGGCAAAAAGTGCGGTCCCGACGGTTGCGGCGGCAGTTGCGGAGCGTGCCCCGCTGGCACGTCCTGCGAGAACTACCAGTGTGTCGGTTCCTGTCTGCCCCAGTGTGTGAACAAGAAGTGTGGAAGCGACGGCTGCGGCGGTAGCTGCGGAACG
>CAYTWV010000379.1:0-4851 GCA_964442235.1 uncultured Myxococcales bacterium
CTGGAGATTTGCCAGGCCATTGGAGATATCGGAACGGTCCGCCAGCAGCCGTTGCTCGAAGGTCGTAACATGTCGATGGTCGTGGTGCCCAAGAAGGAACACTGAGAGGAAAAACGAATGTGCCCGAAATGCAAAACCCATCGTGCGACTGCGAAGCGGCTCCGCATCACCCGGAACGGCAAAGTGTGCGCCCATAAGGCATTCAAGCGCCACCTTTTGTCCGGCAAGTCCCGCAAGCGCAAGAGACAACTGCGCCAAGGTCAGACCCTTTCCCCGGCCGCAGTCACCCAGATCAAGAAACTGCTTCCCTACGGCAGGCCGTAACGGCGCAGGAATTGTAAGGAGTCATCGATGTCACGAGTAAAAAGAGGCTTTAAAGCCAGACAACGACGTAAGGGCATCCTGAAGCTTGCCAAGGGCTTCTACGGTCGCCGTAAGAACAATTATAAGGTTGCTCACGAGACGGTTCTGCGTGCGGGCGTTTACGCTTTCGCCGGTCGCCGCGACAAGAAGGGCAACTACCGCAAGCTTTGGATCCAGCGGCTGAATGCTGCGGCCCGCACCATGGGCCTGAACTACTCTCGCCTGATGCACATCCTGCACAATGCGAAGGTGGGGATGGACCGCCGCATGCTCTCCGACATGGCCCTTCGTGACCCGCAGGCCTTCAAGGCCGTTGTGGAACAGGCCAAGATTCGCGCTGCTCTCTAGGCCCCTCGCTTCCTGCCAACTCTTCCAACGGAGTACCCCGTGAGAAAGCTGGACATCATCAACGGAGTGCGAGAACATGTGGGTGGCCTTTCCAAGAAGGAAGCGGGCCAACTCATCGACTCTCTGCTCGACACCGTTCGCGAGGCCCTTGCTGCCGGCGATAGCGTGAAGATCAGTGGGTTCGGCAGCTTCGTGCTGCGTGACAAGAAGCAGCGGACGGGTCGGAACCCTCATACCGGCAATGCCCTGCGCATTCCGGCTAGAACCGTTTTGACCTTCAAGCCCAGCCAGGTTCTGAGAGACCTTCTCAATTCCTGACCGCTCCAGGGCCTCCCGTCCAGCGCTTCGTTTGGAAGGAGTCTCGATGGAACCGGTTACCCAGGAAAAACACTACTTCAAGATCGGAGAAGTGGCCAAAACGCTGGCGGTGAAGCCTCATGTGCTTCGCTATTGGGAATCGGAATTCCGTTGGCTTAAACCCGAAAAGTCCACCACCAATCAGCGCCTTTTTTCTCGGCGTGATGTCGATTTGCTTCGGCTTATTCTGGCCTTGTTACATCGCAAACGATTCACCATCGACGGGGCCAAGAAGTACCTCGAAGAGTGCAAAGCCGATTGGATCGGAGGTTTGGAGCGCCTGGATTCTCATGACGCCTCTACGGTAGCTCCGCCGGAAGTACGAAAGCAGTTGGAACACCTGCAGCAAGAAGTCTCTAAGGCCAAAGGCCTGCTGGAACGCAAAGAGTCCGAACTGCGGGAGTTCCGAGACAAGTACCGGCGAACCTCCATCGAACTGCTTCAACTTCGCAAGTCCATCCCCGAACTCCTTTCCACTCTTTCCATGGAACTGGGCTCTCTTCGAGACCTGGCCAAGAACGTGCCCGGTCATCGCCCCCACCAAGACTGATTTTCCAGCGATTTTCTCTTGACTTCACAGGGTTGCCGGGCTAGGGTATCGCCCGTTGAAAGTTGGCGGGGCGTAGCGCAGTCTGGTTAGCGCACTAGACTGGGGGTCTAGGTGTCGCTGGTTCGAATCCAGTCGCCCCGACTAAGCCAATTCTGATTCTGGTTTGTTTTCTGGTCGGTAGTTGTACCGTCGGTAACCTGTCTCATCAATCGATTCAATCGCAAAACCGGTGTACGTGTAGGGAAGTTCGGCCCAAGGCAGTTCTTTGCGGAAGAAGTAGCGCTCGTAGTCCGCTACCTGCAATGGAATCAGGTGGTCCAGTTGCCGGTAGGCCTCCCGCAGGTGTTCCAGGTCCGTGCCAACGCCTTCCCCCAGCGTCCCTACCAGGAACTTCGACCCCGAGCCGCTGCCATACGAATAGAGCCCGATGCGCTTGCCCACGCCTGCCCTACCCTTCTCGACCATCACACCAGTCAGGCAGAAGAAGAGCGACGCCGTGTAGGCATTGCCCAAGCGGCTTCCGGCCTTGAGGGCCGACTTCAAATTCTCGTGCAGGCGGGCTTTTTTGTCGTCATCCACGGGATGGGCGGTCAGTACACGATCCAGGGCTTTGCGAGGCAAGCCGGGATACGGGACATGGAATATCATGGTCTCGACGCCACCCTTGGGATCTCGGCTGGAGAAGAGCGAGGCGTGCGTCAGGTTGCAGTAGTCGTCCACGGCAGCAAGGGCTCTGAGGTAACACTCCACCGAGTACTTTCCGTTGACCACGGCTTCGATGCGGCCGAAGGGGCGATAGAAATCCGGTTCGTCCCGGGTGAAGGTGCCCGTCTCGTCGGGATTGATGGCCATCAACGCCACAGAGCCCGCTCCCTGGGTGAATTCGGCGCTTCCCGCGTCGGGCCCATAGATGGAGATGTCCGTGGTCACAACCAGCGCCTTGCGGCCCGTAGCGCGTGAGTACCGCAAGGCATCCAGCAGCGCATAGGTGCCGGCCACGCAGGCGAACTTCACATCAAAGGCTTCGCAGGTGGCAGGAAGGTCCAGCAACTGGTGCAGATACGCAGCGATGGGTTTGGCAGAGTCCATGGCGGACTCGGTTCCGACCACAATGCGGCCAATCTCCTCCTTGGAGCCTTTGTAGTTGCGCAACAGGTGCAAACAAGCGTTGGCGCCCATGCTGACGGCGTCCTCGAAGGGGGCGGGAACGGCAAAAGAGTCGATGCCCAGACCGTTTTGGATTTTCCCGCCGTCCTGGTTTCGCACGGGCGCCAGATCCTCGGTTCGGACGCAGCAGGAGGGCCAGTACACACCTATCTGCTCAATGCCTACTTTCTGAGACATACGCACACTCCGTGATTTAGTGAATTTTGCGAAGCTTCAGCACATTAACAAAGGCTTCTTTAAAAATGGCACCAGACATCTTAGAGGCACCGCGTGTCCGATCAGGAAATACGATGGGAACCTCGGCGATTCGGTACCCCATGCGATGGGCCCGGGTCGTCAACTCGATCTGGAAGCTGTAGCCCGTAGAGAGCAACTCGTCGAAGGGCATCTTCTCCAGGACAGCCCGACGGAAACACTTGAATCCGCCCGTCACGTCTTTGAAGGGCAGGCCCAGCACCGTTCGTGCATAAAAATTGCCGCCATAAGAGATGAACTTGCGCATCAATCCCCAGTTTTCCGTCCCGCCGCCACTGATATACCTGCTGCCCAGGACCAGGTCGGCCTTTTCTGCTGCCTCGAGGAACGCGGGCAGGAACTTGGGTTGGTGCGAGAAGTCGCAGTCCATCTCAAAAACAAACTCGTAGCTCCGCTCCAGCGCCCAACGGAAACCGGCCACATAGGCCGTCCCCAGGCCCTGCTTGCCCTGGCGGTGCATGACGTGGATTCGAGAATCCTGACGGGAGAGCGATTCAGCTTCGTCGCCCGTGCCGTCGGGGGAGTTGTCATCCACGACAAGTACATGAACACCGGGGACTCGCTGGAATACTTCTTCCAGCAGCAACCTCAGGTTCTCCTTCTCGTTGTAAGTAGGAATAATAATCAGAATTTTGCTACCAATCACGTCGCCCATCTAAAATCTCTCCCTATAGAGCATCTCAATTGCGTCCCGGTGCTGCTGCAACACCACGGTCCGTTTCACTTTGAAGTCGGCGGTCAACTCCCCGCCTTCCAGCGAGAACTCTTTGTCCAGCACGGCGAAGGCCCGGATGCGCTCATGAGGAGCCAGCCTTGCGTTCACCTTGGCCACATGTTTCTCAAGTTCCCGATACACATCGTGGGACCTTGCCAGATCTTTCAGTGCACCCGCCGGAACCCCCTTTTGATGGGCCCATTCCGATGCGACCGACGGATTAAGGGTCAACAGCGCAACCAGGTACGAGCGGCCTTCGCCCTCGACCACCGCCTGACCGACCATGGGGATATCCCGAAGCAGATTTTCGACGCGCTGCGGACTGATGCCTTTGCCCGAAGCGCTAATAATGATGTTCTTCTTGCGTCCCGTCAGGGTCAGGAAGCCGTCGGGGCTCATCACCCCTTGGTCGGCAGTCAGCAGCCACCCATCGACCAGGGCCTCGGCGGTGGCTTGAGGGTCTTTCCAGTAGCCGGTCATGAGGCTTGGGCTGCGAACCGCAATCTCGCCGTCAGACTGAATGCGAGTCTCCACCATGGGAAGAGGCTGGCCCACCGTCCCGATTCGCATCGATTCGGGTCGATTGATATGGGTGGCTCCACCGGCCTCAGTCAAGCCATAGGCTTCCAGCACAGGAATTCCCAGCGCACTGAGAGTGTAGGCCACGTCAGAAGAGAGGGGCGCTGCGCTGGAGATCATAAACCGCATGCGGCCGCCAAAGAGGTCTCGGAACTGCGGGAAGATGGTCTTTTTGGCCAGATCCAGTTGCACTCGGTCCAGAAAGTCGGGCACATCCCCACCCTGGGTCGCCCGCTGCTGTTCCCGTCCAGCCTTCAAGCCCCATCGGACCACTTCTCGCCAGACCAGCGGAAGCTCTGCCACCATGGTCTGAAGCCGCTCGGCCATCTTTTCATAGACTCTGGGCACCGCGACCAGCACCGTCGGTTTGGAAGCCTGCAGGTCTTCCAACAGGGTCCTTACCCCGCCCCCAAGGGCCACCACCGCCCCCGCTGCCACGGCAGAAAGCAGCGACACAACCCCAAGCGCCTGGGACAGCGGAAGGAAAAGCAGTTCTGTGTCCGACGAGGAGATTGGC
>CAYTWV010000380.1:0-4851 GCA_964442235.1 uncultured Myxococcales bacterium
GCCCAACTGGGGCTCTTTGCCCGGCGCTACGTGACCGACACCTTAAGTGACGATGCGCACTTTTTTGCGGGGCGCTCTTTGGAACAACTGGGCCGGTATGAGCAGGCCTCCGAAGCGTTCATGGCGGTTTTGCAAAGTGCCACTGCGACTCCAAGCCGCCTTGCGGGTGCCACGTTCCATCTGGGCGAAGTGTTCAGGCTGGAAGCGACCGGCGGGCAGGGTGCGGAGGTCCCAGAATTACTCGCAGAGGCAGCTCTGTTTTATGAGCGGGTCGTTTCCGAGTATGGAACCTCGTCTTATGCGGATGATGCGGCCTGTGCTTTGGGCATCATGGCCTTTGAAGCGCAGGACTATGCAGGGGCTGCGCTGTCCTTACAGCCGTTTGAAGTGGACTATCCAACCAGCCTGCTCCGCCCCAAAGCCCGTTACTACTGGGCACGGTCGTTGGAAGAAGCCGGCGAACCGACAACGGCGCTTGCGCTGTTAAGGGGATTTGCGGCGCTCTACCCGACCAGCTCGTATCTGGATAATGCCACATATCGAATCGGACGTATTCTTTTTGACCTGGCGGACGCGGCGTCACCGTTGGAGGCGGACTCGCTGTATGCCGAGTCCATCGCAAGCCTGGTGGTGTTCCTTGAGCAGTATCCCACCTCCTCGTTAAGGCCGGACGGGCTCTACTTTCTGGGGATGGGGCACTATCGACTGGGACACTATTCGGAGGCGCAGCCATTTCTGGAACAGGTGCTTGATTACCCGTTCTCGACGTGGTTTGACAATACGCTTTACTACGACGGCATGGCCTTTTACCACCTTGGCGCAGCTCAGGGAAAGCCGGCCTACGACCAGGCTATAGCTCGATTTGATCGGTTGTTGAATGAGTGTCTTGAGAGTGACTACCGGGACAACGCCGCCTATTTCAGGGCCCGATCCATGATGGAGGCTCTGGCCTGGGCGGATGCTGAAGCGGCTCTGGTTGCTTTTGTGCAGATGTTTCCCACAAGCCCTTACCTGGACAACGCCTGGTATCAACTTGTGGTGGGGCGTCTGACGGCGGCGGACTGTGTGGGTGCGCAGCAGGCGTTACAGGGGCTTTTGGCCGTCGTACCAGCCAGCACCTATGTTGCCAAGGCCACGGCCATGGTTCAGAGCCAATGTCCGGGAGGTGGCTAAATGGGGTTCACGTCCTTCGCTGCGATGTTGACCATTCTGGCGGCCACGACCCCCGCTGCGGACTCGCCCAAGTTGCCCGAAATCCGCAATCGAATCGGCAAGTTCTGGCTCTTGATGGTCCCGATGAGTGCCGAGGCTTCCACCGGATATGCCAGCAATTGGAAACAGCGGAAAGCCCAGGGCGGACTACTGAATCTGCAGGCGGAGGCCGTGCCCACGATGCGCTACAAGCGTGGGCGGTTCAAGGTGGCCTTGCCACTCTCCGTGAGTTACAGAGAGACCTTCGGCTTCTCGCTTCGTGAAGTGCGGCTACGGGAAGGCCTGGAACTGTCAGGACGTCCCTGGAAGTGGCTGGAGGGGTCTTTGGCGGTGACGTTGGATCATGTGCTGCGTCCCTCATGGAGCGATTTTTACCAGCCACTTCTGAATTCCGATGGCACGCCCACACAATTGGGTACAACGGACCGATATTCGTATAACGCATGGAGCCTCTCCGGCGAACTCACGGTGCCCTATGACTTGGGCGGCAGCTCCCTTTCAGGCGGATTCAAGCGACGGGTATATTCGGTGGATTCGGCGTATGACCCCGTGTTGTCGCCCACCCACCTGACGCCTTATGACAGAGACATCTATTATGCCTCGCTGAGCAGCATGTTGGATTTGGGCAAGGGGTTCAGCGTGCGGCTAAAAGGCCGAATTCAGGCCATCCGGGACCCGCTGACCTATGCTAGGGACGCGGGAACGGGGACCACCCATTCGGGGCCCGGGGGCACGCCCGCCAATCCGAAACAGGAGTTCCTTCGCTGGGATACCGGACTTCGCCTGAGTGGTTGGTTCCCTTCGCTGAACACCCGCCTGGTCCTGAACCTGGGCTTCGAGCAGAATCTGGACACGTTTCAGGACTATTACACCTGGTCCGCCCCGTCCGGCGAACTCTCGGTCCGGGTTCGACCCGTTCGCCTGCTTAGCGTTGAGGCCTCTTATGGTTTGACCTGGCGCACCTTTACGGACCAGGGCTACCAACAAGGGCCCGGTCACCCGGCTCTGGATGAAGGGGAGCTGCGTCAGATGGTAAAGCAGCGGTTCGCCTCGAGGGTCACCTACGCCTTTTGGGGCAAACAGATCGTTCCTTACCTGGAAATGGTGTGGCAGTCCGCACAGACCAATTTCCCCGACTATGAACCTTATGTCTTTCCGGCAGAGAGTGCCTACGACATCGACTTTGACTACTCCTGGTTGACCATCATGACGGGACTGGAGATGCGCTACTAGGCGCCGAAACGGGGGATGCAATGGCTTCCAAAACTCAAACAAAGGTGCTGGTCACGTCGTTGCTCCTTGTCGCCGTTGCGCTGGGGGTAGCGGGTTCCAGGCTGTACCAGCGGGATTTCGACTTCGGGTTCATGGTACCCGAGCGGGTGTTTGAGGTGACACTGACTCAGAGTGCCACGGGTCACGGCGAAGCCATGAGCCTGAAAACCTTTCTGCCCCTGAGTGATGAGCGGCAGACGATCTTAAGTGAATCCAACGACCCATCCGATTTTGTTTTCCAGACGAAGATGGACGGCACGAACCGGCTGGCCAGTTGGAAAGCTGCATCGGTGAAAGGGGAGCGGGTAGTCTCGCACTCGTTTCGCGTGAAATTGGACCAGGTGGTATACGACATCTCCCCCGAGTTTAAGCTGGGGGAAGCCGATGGAGAGCCCGAAAAGCAGTACATTGAACCCACCGAGACCATCCAGTCCAGTGCTGCAGAAATCATCGCCCTTTCGTCGTCCCTGGTTCCCGAGGACGGAAGCCTCTTGGAATACATACGGGCATCGTTCGACTACACCCAAAGCCTGGGTTTCAAACCGTTCAAAGGCACGACCGATGCCCTTACGGCCCTGCGATTGGGTGAGGCCAGTTGCAACGGGCGTGGGCGTCTGCTTGTGGCGCTTATGCGCGCCCAGGGAATACCGGCCCGTCTGGTGGGCGGAATTGTCTTGGAATCAGGCGAAAAGAAAACCTCTCACCAATGGGTGGAGGTTCGAGTGGGCGGAAACTGGGTTCCCATGGACCCTACGAATCACCACTTTGCCATGATTCCCCAGAACTATCTGGTCCTTTACCGCGGGGACCACGTCCTGTTCAAGCACAGCTCCGATATCGCCTATGACTACAAATTCTCGATTCGTTCCAGCCTGGTACCGGCGCAGGAACTGGGCAATTCCGAGGAAGACCTCGGTTTGTGGGCCGTGTTCCACCGAATGGGCATCCCGCTGAACCTGATCAAGATTGTCATCATGATCCCCGTCGGGGCCATTGTGGTAGTCATCTTCCGGAATGTGTTCGGACTGCGCACCTTCGGTACCTTTTTGCCCGTGCTTATTGCTGCCTCGGCCCAGAACACCGGAATTTGGTGGGGGCTGGCAGGATTCTCGGCGCTGATTCTTCTTGTCAGCCTGGTCCGCAGGCTGACGGCCAAGCTGCAACTGCTGCATTCCCCGCAGCTTGCGGTGCTTTTGACGGCCTTGATTTTGTTCATGATGGCCCTGGCCTTGCTTGGCGATTTGTGGGGAATCCCTGCCTTGGGCCGAATTTCGCTCTTTCCCGTCGCCATCCTGACCATCACGTCCGAACGATTCACCCTGATGGAAATTGAAGAGGGTTTTCGAGCGGCGTGGGGCACCCTGATCCGGACGCTCCTGGTCGTGGCCCTCAGTTACCTCTGCCTGACCTCGTTGTCGCTGCAGATCCTGATGCTGGCCTTCCCCGAATTGTTGCTGGTGGTGGCGGCCGTGGACATCTGGCTTGGCCGCTGGATGGGGCTTCGAGTGACCGAGTGGCTTCGGTTCAAATCGCTGGCATTTCGGCCCCAGGAGGTGAAGGCGCAATGATTCACCTTCTAAAGGCCATCTTCGCACCTTCGGGGACTGTGATGGGCCTGAACCGGCGTAACCTGCAGTTTGTTGCCACCAGAAACAAGCGACGGGATTTCGACATCGCCGACGACAAACTACTGGCAAAGCAGTATCTGCTAAAAGGGGGTGTGCCCGTATCGCAGACGCTGGCAGCGCTTTCCAGCTTGACTGAACTGCGCAATCTGGAAGGTCTGGTCGAGCAGCTCCCCGAATTTGTGGTGAAACCCGCTCGAGGAAGTGGTGGTCGTGGCATCTTGGTCATAGCCGGTCGTGAAGACGGTGCCTTCATCACAGCCGGTGGCCGCCGCATTTCGTTCGAGGAGTTGCGCAGACACGTGGCCGACGTGATCTTCGGAGTCTATACCCTGGACAGGCCCGACGTCGCCATCATCGAGCCCAGACTTAAGCCTTCGCCATTTTTTGAGGCGCTGTATGCCAACGGCCTGTCCGATGTCCGTGTCATCGTGGTCGATGAATTGCCCGCACTGTGCATGATTCGGGTGCCGACCAAAGCCTCCGACGGCAAGGCTAACCTGCACCAGGGGGCTCTTGGCTTGGGTGTAAGAATGGAGGATGGGTTGGTACACCGGGCGTACTGCAAAGGGAAGATTCTTACGCACCACCCCGATACCGGCCAGCCGCTGACTGGACTTCAAGTTCCTGACTGGAGCCTTCTGGTGGATATTGCCGTCAGGGCCGCCAAAGCCGTGCCGTTGAAGTACATCGGAGTGGACCTTGTGGTGGACCGACTTTTGGGACCACTTCTGCTGGAAAT
>CAYTWV010000381.1:0-4845 GCA_964442235.1 uncultured Myxococcales bacterium
GCCAGCCTTGCTCCCTCACTCCCCGTCCTGCATAATCCGGCCAAGTCTCGGGGAAATGGAACTTGCACGTGGCGCATGGCGCTGCCGGACAAAGCGACAACGCATGCCCGGAATGAGTTGCGGGCATGCGCACTACTTGGGACAGTCACGTGGCTTATGGTTCGGAGGAAGCACGATGTCTTGGTACGGTCACACGGCTCTATCCGCCCTATTAGTGGCGGTCTTGGCTGGCTGCAGCCAGATGCATGAACCAGCTGGTAATGAGGAGGTGCTGGAAGACTCTTCCGAGGATGTGGCCATGCTGGACGTGAACCACGACCTGCCCGATTTACTGGAAATCTTGGCGTCCGACGTCCCAATGGACTTGGATGACGGGCACGTCGCCACGGACGTGGACATCGAATTGCCCAAAGACAATGTAAGTGATGATGGCGACACCTTCGCAGGGGAATGTACCCTCGCCACGGTGCGCGAGGTTTGCCCGCTGGGCCAGGGATGCGTGAGCGGAACATGCGCCCCGTGCCAAAATGCCCTTGATTGCGCCATCGGCGACGCCTGCCGCCTGGGTGTGTGTGGGCCCTGCACCAGGGCCTCGCAGTGTCGCCCCGGACAGGGCTGCCTGGCTGGAGTTTGCGGGCTGTGTACTGGTTCCATCGAGTGCTTTGGGGGCATCTGCATGGAAGGCAGTTGTACAGAATGCACATCAGAATGGGAGTGTTCTGAAGCGTACGGTATTGAGTACTTTTGCGATTTGGGAATATGCCGCCGGACAACGTGCCTGAGTGATGTTGACTGCATCTTTTCAGGCGAGCTCTGCTCGGCTGAGACATTCGAGTGCGTCCCCTGCACCAGTTCGCTGGCCTGTCTGGAATCAACTACGTACGGCAATGGCCACCAGTGCTTATCAGGGATGTGCCTTCAGGGAAACTGCAATCAGAGTTCGGACTGTCCGTGGGACAACCCTATTTGTGGCTCCGATAAGAACTGCCGCGGCTGCGTCGCCAACGACCAGGGGCCTGACGGAGAATGTCTCGCACTGCACGGGCAAGGTTGGCTTTGCGTGGAGTCCGGTCCGTGCGTCCAAGGGAATTGCCTGAATTCTGCTGATTGCGGCCCATTCAACCAGGGACTATGTCAGATTGCGAATGCGTCGGGGGTAGAGGGGCCGGGTGTGGCAGATGTCGCCGACTTCAATTGCAGACCCTGCGTCGACATGATCGAGGATGAACTTTGCCGTTCCTCCTATGGACTGGATGATCTGATTTGCCAGGGGGGAAAGTGCATTGCGGGGTGTACCCCGGGGCTTGCTTGCGGCGACGGACTGGTGTGTACCAGCGGTCGTTGGTGTGTCGCTTGCCAGTCGAACACATCGTGTTCTTCAGCCTACAGCTCAGACTACCTCTGCAACGACGGGGTCTGTATCGCCGCCGAGTGTAACGCAGAGAAGCCCTGCACAATGGGCCTGGTATGCGACTCAGACCTGTCCTTTTGCAGGGACTGTGAGGCTCACAGCGAGTGCCCGCTGGGCTCAGTGTGTGACCTGATAGCTTTTGGAGGTTCGGGGCGGTGTCGTACGGGAGAGTGCACGCAAGCCACACAGCAGGAGCTTTGCGCCTCCGGCCTCTGTAAGAGTTTTGCTTGTGTACCCTGTGGCGAGGCGGCCTTGTGCGGTCCAAGTTGGGATGAAGAGAAGCGCGTATGCGACAACGGGATCTGCGTGCTGGGCGAGTGCACGTTGCAGAATCAGGCCACTGCGTGTGTCAGCGCCCTTTGCAAGGCCAACACCTGTGCCAACTGTGTCTCACTGGCAGACTGTGGCCCGAACCGAATCTGCGACCTCAGCAACCATTGGTGCCTGTCGGGGAACTGCATCGTGAAGGAGCATTGCGGCCAATATCCTGGGACCTTGGCTGGCCAGGTTTGCGACCTTGTGGGCAAGACCTGTCGGAACTGCTCGGGTGCCAACCAGTCCCTGGCCGATCAGGACTGTATTTCCCAGGGTTACCCAGCGGGCACAATTTGTTCCGAGGGCCTATGTCAACAGGGATGCACCCAGCATTCGGGATGCCCATCCAACTACTGCAAGGCAGGATACTGCATTGCCTGCAAGTTCGACAGTGAGTGCGGGGTGGGACGATCCTGCCATGAACCCTCGGGTGTATGTGTAGAGGGCAGCTGTGCGGTTGACGCCGATTGCCCGGCCGCTTCTGGCCCATGCCGCCAGAACCGCTGCCAACTTCTCGGTGCAGCTTTCTCTTGCCTGGAATCCGACCTCCCAGACAACTCCCCGTGCAATGACGGTGAGTTCTGCACCCTCACCGACATATGTGATGCAGGGGTCTGTGTGGGTTTGGGCAGCCCTTGCGACGACAGTCTTTCGTGCACTCAGGACAACTGCTCTGGGGCCGTCTGCGGAAACCACATCGTGAATTCGGGATGGTGTACTCTTGACGGAACTTGCCGGCAGAACGGCGAATCGCATCCCCTGAATGGATGCCTCGAATGCCGCTCAGATATTAGCCAAGTGGGTTGGACCCCAGACAACTCCAATTCATGCGGTGATGACGGAAACGACTGCACAAACGAGGTGTGCTCTGCTGGCGTTTGCACCCATCCAATCACACCCAAAGGGACTCCCTGCCACACAGATTCCGTCGCCTGCACAACCACCGACTCTTGTGATGCCGGAGTCTGTGTACACGCTGCTCAAGATGCCTTGTGCGACCTGGCACCCTCCTGGCTTTTTGAAGCTTGTGAGCCGGAGTTGGGGGGCTGCGCTTCCGCCGGGTGGGGGCTGGCTTTTGGCGGAGTCTTGCCAGGATATGAGGATGGATGGGCTCTGGTTCTTGCTATTTTGGCCACGGGTGACTCTTTTGTATACGTTTCCGGGATGTTTAGGGATACCGTCGATTTTGACCCCACTTCCGGAACAGACTCCTTGTCTACTAACAACCCCAGAGGCTTCATCAGCAAATACAGCCAGGCGGGGACCTATCTCTGGACCAAGGCATTTGGCGGGGGGGTTACTGATATAGATGTCGGGAGTCTGGCCGAAGGTCCCGATGGGTCCATCATCATTGCCGGGAAGTTTGAGGGCACCGGCGACTTCAACCCGGGGAATGGGGTCACGACTCTGGAGTCGCTAGAAGACTACAACGGCTATGTTCTTAAGCTGACAGGAAATGGCAGCTTTGCGTGGGCCCTGAACCTAGTGGCAGAGCCCAATCAAGCAGGCGTGTTGGCCAGCGTGTCGGTGGCCAAAGTCATCGTTTCAGGGAGTGAATTGTTCATGGCCGGACGGTTCAGCGGCTTGGTGGATTTTGATCCTGGGCTGGGTGAAGCCATTCGGGATTCTAAGCAGGGGGCCGACTTCTTGGCCAAGTTTACCTCATCGGGCCAATTCGTGATGGTTCGCACATGGGACCTCGATAATATCAACCTGCATTACGGCGTTGAGGGGCAACTGTTTCTTTCCGGAAAGTTCGGGGGAGTCTTTGACGTTGAACCCGGCAATCCCGGCCTCGCTTTGGAATGTGACACTCAGTGTGATTTCGTGGTCCAACTCAATGCACAAGCACAATTTGTCGCATCCCGGAATCTTGGCCAGAACGTGGACAGCGTGGTGCTGTCGGTATTGAGCCTCGAGGACCTGTTTCTGGGCGAGATGATCCCGGGAACAGGAAAGGGAGCCCGACTGAAGCATTTTGGAAGCGGTCCGCTCCCGATATGGAGTACGGTGGGGTTCTGTGACAGCTACTGCGCTGGGTGCGAACTTTTGGATCTGGAGATAAGCCAGTCTGAGCGTATTCAAGTAACTAGCGGATGCGTCGGCCAACAGAGCACAAAGAACATGAAATCTCTCTGGGTCTCATCCGTGCTGTCAGAAGGAACCATTCACCACACTGAACAGCTTGGAGCTTACTACGCAGAAAACTTCGGCCCCAACCTGGTGGATTGGGTTGAACCGGCCACCGCATTTCTTGGCGTCTCCATACACGAGACCTCGGTAGATTTGGACTTCACGGCAAATCAGGCACCCATCCCTTGCACAAAGGGCTTGTGTGGTGCGGTGATCCAGTACTTGGCCAAGCCCTAAGCCATCTGAACTGGTTTGGAGAAGGAGGTCGGGTATGCGTGCAATGATAGCGATCCTGCTTGGCTCTATTTGCATCAATGCGGGATGCTCTCTCGACTCTGATTGTGAGCATGACGTCCTCGAAGTCGACGACGTGTTTGGCGGTGATGAACTCCGGGCTGATCCCGATGGCCCGCCTATCGGGAGCCACTGCGTGTCCGGCGATGCGGGTCTGAGAGCGGTTCGGATCGGAGATTTGTCCACCAACGATTCGCTGGTCCACTGCACCGCTGCCCCAGGGGCCGACATTGACGCCGTTTGTGTGTATCGGGGACCGGGAGCGGACGACTTTGTTGGCTGCGCTGTTTCGGCCGAATACCAGCCCCCCACCAACCCGCCCTGCTCGAATGGGATGGATGATCCAGTTGCTGCGCTGGGATTGCCCGAATCAGAGACCCCAGGCGTCCCCGAACAACTATACATATCACTGAATGGCGGTTCCGTTGTGTTTACTTTCGACGCAGGTGTTCAGATCCTTTGTCAAGATGTTATTATTGTTTATGAAATCAAGCCAGATGCTGACTTAGTAAGGAAAGAAGATCGCTATTCTGTGGACTTGGGCGCCATCCACAATGGAGAGTACAGGAGCATAGTGGAACCCTATCCCACCGAGGCAGGAGGGAAGGGGTACATTGATGCCATCTGGGATTAGTCACCCATAGGCTTCGCCTACCCGCATGGCATCAATCGGCGCGCCCACTCCCTTACGG
>CAYTWV010000382.1:0-4844 GCA_964442235.1 uncultured Myxococcales bacterium
CCCGAGGGCGCCAGCGACGTTAAGGCAGACTCCGATCAGGCCCAGGAAGAACACATCGGACAAGTGGATATCGGGCCGGAGCAACCGGATTTGACTGCGGACTCCACCGTGGACGTGGGGCTGGATATGGCCCACGACGTCTCACCGGAGACCGTTCCTGTGGATGCAGACCCCGACCTACCAGAAGAGGTGTTGGCCGACCTGCCTTCAGACGTCTTGGCGGATACGTGTCAGCCCTCGTGCGGTGGCAAGGTATGCGGAGAGGACGGTTGCGGCGGGAATTGCGGCGAGTGTGTGGGGCCACAGGATGTCTGCGAACTGGGCCAGTGTGTCTGCAAGCCCATGTGTGGAGAGAAGGAGTGCGACGGCGACGGCTGCGGCGGCAGTTGCGGGACTTGCGGCGAACATTTTGTGTGCGAATCGGGGTTCTGCCTTTACCAGCCCTGGTGCGGAGACGGTGTGTGTGATGTCGACCTGCTGGAAGAGTGTTCTGCCTGCCCCGGCGACTGCACATGCGGTTGCGGCGAAACCTGTACCCAGGGTGCCTGCCTCTTTACGGCCTGCGCTGGCAAGGAATGCGACGGCGACGGCTGCGGCGGCAGTTGCGGCACGTGCCCTGCTGGGTCCAGTTGCGGCGCCGGCGTTTGTGAGGTGGTGTGCGGGGACGGGCAGTGCGGCGAAGGGGAAACGAAGTGTAATTGTGCGGGGGATTGCGGCGATTCCTGCGAGAACCTGGCGTGCGGTCTTAGCATCTGCGGCTGGAGTTGCGGGGCCTGTGGGGTCAACGCCACCTGTATTGAAGGAGTCTGTGCGAAGGACTCCTGGACCGATCCCGCCACAGGCTTGGACTGGGTCATTACGCCTCCTACATCAGCGTTGATGTTCAACACTTCGTGGGCCTTTTGTTTGGAGTATGGGGGAGGAACCGCCGGTTGGCGCCTGCCGACCATTACCGAACTTGCCTCCTTGAATCGAGGATGTCCGGCGACGGAAACCGGGGGGTCCTGCAACGTCGCCAACGGCGACTGTACGACGGGCGAATGTGTGGACTGGGAGTGCATGGGGTGTACCATCAATGTCGGTCCGGCGGGCGGGTGCTACTGGCCCCAGGGGCTGGGCGGGACCTGCGGCACCTACTGGTCCTACACTGCATACTCATCCAACTTCAAATGGACAGTAGACTTCCGAAAAGCTGGGATTCAAGGGATGACCGGGAATTCGATCTACGTTCGCTGTGTGCGCTGAAGAAGGAGCGCTTCCCATGAAACTATCGACGCATGCGTTTGTGTTGGGGCTTAGCCTGTTGCTTCTTGACGGTTGCGGCCAGCAAATGGAACGAACGCCGAAGGGGGCTGGCACCGGGCAGGCGGTGGATACGGTGGGTGGAACGGGTGGCGAGATGGGTGTACCGGAGGGTGCGTCGGATCCTTCGGGGGGTGCGGGTGCGCGGGAGCAGGCCGAACTGGCACTCGAAGCGGTGTGTGGGGATGGATATGCACAACTGGGAGAGCAGTGCGACGACCTGAACACTGCGGTTGGGGATGGGTGCGACAACTCGTGCCTGATCGAGGTCGGCTGGACCTGCACTGCGGGCATTACGGAAAGTTTCGGTAGGGACATCCTGGGTTTCGGGCTTCTTGACAGCCAAATGGGCCCGTTCTTCCAGGTTGTGGCAGCAGGCGAACGGAATCTGGCTCTTCGTCCGGATGGCTCCACGCTGGGTTGGGGGGAAAACGATGCCGGGCAGGGGGCAGCGCAAGTGGGCCCCTTCAAGCAGCTTGCGGCCGGGCCCTACACCTCGGTGGGTCTGCTTTCGGACGGCAGCTATCAGTTCTGGGGGCAGGGCATCTCTGGCGGGACTCCTGCGCCGGCGGGGACGAAGTTCGTGCAGATCGAGATCGGGTATGCACACGTCATCGGTCTTCAAGAGGACGGTTCGGTGCTGGGGTGGGGTTGGAGTCCACAGGGGCAGGGCACGGGTCATCCCGGTCCCTTTGTCTCAGTATCCGCTGGTGCCTACCACAACCTGGGACTACGTCAGGATGGTTCCGTGGTGGGGTGGGGCAACAACACGGTAGGAGAGAGCCAGGAGAGGCCCGGGCCCTACGTGGCCGTTGTTGCGGGGGTCAATCGAAGCCTTGGACTGAAGGCAGATGGCAAAATGGAGGACTGGGGCTGGCAGACCGAGTCGGCGTCCACCGAGGAGTTGGACCCGGTGGTTGCGATTTCAGCCACCCATTGGTATTGGGTCGCTCGGCGTGCGGATGGGTCCATCCTGGTCTGGGCCCCCGCTGGATCCTACATCGAGACTCACCCCGGTCCCTATGTGTCCGTGGACGGCGGGCGTGACCACGTGACGGCCCTGAAGCCTTGGGGCTGTCTTGCGAAGTGCGGAGATGGACTGATTGTCGGATCCGAGTCGTGTGATGACGGCAACACGGAGTCCAACGACGGCTGCAGCCCCCAATGCGAGGTCCAGGATGGGTGGAGTTGCCCAGAGCCGGGTCAGCCCTGTGTGCCCGTCTGCGGGGACTATTTTATCTGGGGAAACGAGACGTGTGACGACGGAAACACCCAGGCTGGGGATGGCTGCGACGATTCGTGCCAGTTAGAGCCCGGTTGGCAGTGCCTCTGGTTTGGCGAGCCCTGCTCCGAGGTATGTGGGGATGGGCTGGTCGTGGGTGTGGAAGAGTGTGACGACCACGATGCGCTGGCCGGCGACGGCTGCAGCGACCTGTGCCGTATTGAGCCCGGTTGGGGATGTGTGCAGGCCGGGGAACCGTGTCACACCCTATGCCCAGACGGAGTTCTGGTCGGGCCGGAGAACTGCGACGACGGTGGCTTGACGCCTTTCGACGGGTGTGACGCAACGTGTGTGCGTGAGCCGGGGTGGGTATGCCCGGAACTGGGCCAGCCCTGCCTGGAAGTCTGTGGCGATGGGTTGGTGGTTGGAAGTGAGGAGTGTGACGACGACAACCAGCAGCCGGGGGATGGCTGCGGCGAAACCTGCGAAATCCAAGAGGGCTGGGCTTGCCCCCAGGCCGGGAAACCCTGCACGGGAATCTGCGGCGATAGCGCCTTGTTGGGTGACGAGGAGTGTGATGACGCAAACGATGACGCAGGGGATGGGTGTGATGACGCATGCCAATTAGAGCCTGGCTGGACCTGCCCCATACTTGGGGCCGCCTGTGGTCCAGTGTGTGGGGACTCGCTGAAAGTCGGTAACGAGGCGTGCGACGATGGGAATCAGGCTTCGTTGGACGGCTGCGACGACTTGTGCCAGCTTGAGTGGGGATGGCAGTGTCCCACCTTGGGCGCTCCATGCAGCGCAGACTGTGGCGATGGCCTCCTGGCCTCGGCCGAGCAGTGCGACGATGGCAATGAAGTGGACGGGGATGGCTGCAGCGCAACTTGCGTTCGGACCAGCGGGTGGCTCTGTCCTGACCCGGGTTTCCTGTGTTTTGTAGACTGCGGCGACGGGGTGCTGGTTGGAGCGGAACAATGCGAGGACATGAACACCGTAGCGGGCGATGGCTGCGATGAATGTGAGCAGGAACCGGCATGGGACTGCAATTCCGGAGGTGTCCTGCATGCATGGGGGGACGATTCGTACGGCCAGATGATGCTGCCAGAGGGCCTGTTTGTGAAGGTTGCCGTTGGCACCATGCACTCGCTGGGACTGCGCACCGACGGAACCCTGGTAGCCTGGGGCCAGAACTTCTACGGGGCGTGCGACGCCCCTGCTGGCACGTTCACCGACATTGCGGCCGATTGGAAGTACAGCCTGGGCTTGACCGTTGAAGGTCAGGTGCTGGCTTGGGGGACGACGGACTTCGGGTTGAACACCCCTCCGCCCGGTCCCTTTGTCCGCATCGATGCCGGCCAGGAATTTGCCGTGGCGATGCGCCCGGATGGAACGTTAGCCGCGTGGGGGAACCCGGATTGGGGAGTCACGTCGCCGCCGGCGGAGCCGATGCTGGATTTCTCGGCGGGCAACCTTTTCGGAGTGGGGATTCGCCTGGATGGCTCGCTTGTAACGTGGGGCGGCACCTGGGGCTTCCCCGCTGCGATGCCGGGCACGTTCGTGGCCGTGTCCGCGGGTGTGGCCCACTTCCTCGCTCTCCGGGACGACGGCTCGGTCGCTGCCTGGGGCGAAGACTGGGAAGGGGCTCCGGCAGCGGGCCATGAGGGGCCCTTCGTCGCCATCGACGCCGGAAGCGAATTCAACGTGGGACTGCGTCCCGATGGCGATCTGGTTCGCTGGGGCATTTTCGACGGGCAAGAAGAGGTGTTCGAGGGGCCCTTCCGGGCTGCGTCCGAGGGGTATTCGCACGGTGTGGGGGTGATGCAGTATTTGTGCATTACCCATTGCGGGGACTCTGCCCTTGGAGGGCCCGAGACATGCGACGACGGCAATGTGCTGTCGGGAGATGGGTGTTCGAAAGATTGCCTGGTCGAGATTGGGTATGAATGCACCGAGGCGGGTGCCGTGTGCACCCCGGATTGCGGCGATGGAGCCAGGTTGGAAGCCGAAGGGTGCGACGACGGAAACGAAGTCGGCGGCGACGGATGCGACTCGGCCTGCAAACCCGAGCCCGGCTACACCTGCCCCGCTGGCGGAAACGCCGTGGGTTGGGGCTCGTCGACGTATGGCGAGTCTGACCCAAAGCCGGGCCCCTTTGTGCAAATCGACAGCTACGGTGCCCACAATGTGGCGTTAGCGGCCGATGGGCGGGCGCATCAGTGGGGGTACGACCCGTACCACGGGGAAGGAGGCGACTATTTCGAACCCGGGCCCTTCATCGCCGTTGCAGCGGGAGGGATCTTCGGGCTGGGGCTGAAGG
>CAYTWV010000383.1:0-2364 GCA_964442235.1 uncultured Myxococcales bacterium
AACTTCAAGGCCGTCGAAGAGCGCACCTTCTGGGCCATTGACCACCACGCCGTAAAAATGGCCGTCCTGGTCTCCACCGCCTACCCCGATGAGGCCGCCAATGGCGTGCTCATCACCCAGAACATCGCCGACCCAACGGTCTATGGCATGTACGTGAACGTGCAACTGGGCGAAGTGGCCGTGACCAACCCCGAAGCCGATACCATGCCCGAGATTTTTACCATTATCCCGGCCCCAGCATCGGGGGTCCAGGTCAGCCGCCAGCGCTATTCGTCGCTGTCGCCCAACGAACCCATCATGTCGGACAAAGAAATCCGGGACCTCTATTATGCCGGGTTCAAAATCCGATACCACTTCGCCAAGCTCTATGAAGTGGACGAATCCACGTTCGCCGTGGACATCGAGTTCAAACTCTACGGAGCGGAGCGCAAGCTTGTCGTGAAGCAGGCTCGCCCCTACTCCGTGGGTGGTTACGTTCCATAGGAGGATTATCATGAGGAAGTTTGCTTGGACTGCGTGTTTTATGGTCGTCTTGGGCGTTTGGGCTTGCGACAACAAAGAGGGCGAAGGCGACACCAAGGTCACCGACACCGCTCAAGCCGACGTACAGCCCGACACGGCCCCGCAGGATACCAGCGAGGATCAGGCGGATGACGCCCTTAACGATCAGCAAAGTGATTCCCTGGACCCCGAGTACGGGTTCCAGCTACGGTCCCCTAAACAGGACTATAACATTCAGTGTGAGGGAACCGACTGGGAAGGGAATCCCGGCTTCTTTGAGGGGGCGGACGCCGACTGGATGTGCTCCTTTGATTACAACGGCGAAGTGGGCCGCATCTATGTCCAAGCAACCCCGACCTCATGCGTCATCATGATGAGCGTCTTGCCCGAGTACACCACCAAAGTCTGGCTTTCGTTAGGAGATGCGCCCGTAGCCATGGAAAAGCCCGGATATGATTTCGGGGGAAACCATATGAACAACTCGTTCTGGTTCACCTACGATGGCAAAAAGTTCACCTATGATCACTCTAGCTTTGGCTTTGGATTCCGATGCTGCCAACCCGTCGACTGCATTCGAGTCGCCGAGGCTGCCGGCACCCCGGTCTTGGAAGATGGCTGCACCAAAGAGCGCACGCTGCCTGTGGTGTGTGTCCCCGTGAAGGCCGACGGGACCTATGACGATCTGGTCGACACCTTCAAACCGTGCAACGGCGACCCCAACTACGCCACCGACTAATTCCAATCGCCCCCTGGGGCCACGGTGCATATTGGTCGCCGGGTGTGTCAGTGCCACGACCGTGAGGGAGTGGGCGGCGCATTGATGCCAAGCCGGTACGCTCAGCCAACGGGGTACTCAACAAATCCAATGCGTCATTTCCGGCCGAAAACTTGAAACTGCGTCCAGGCGATGCTACCGTTGCTTCGCCAAATGGGCAGTTTCGTAGAACGGTTCGGCGTTGGCGCCGGCCGTCACTCTAGGCTCTTTAGGAGGAAAACATGAGGAAGTTCCTGTTGCCGTTGTTTGCTCTGGTGGTTGCGTTTGGGATGGCATCGACTGCAGAAGCGAAGTCCAAGACTGGCCCGAAGTTTGCGAAGCAGGGCAAGTTCGCCGCTGGGTTGCAGACGGGGCTGGGCGGTTTTGGCTCGGGCGTGGGTTGGCACCTGATGACCACGACCACGGAAGTGGGCGGGACCGAGTCTGAAGCCGACACGTCGGAACTGATTCTGAACCCCACTGTGGACTACTTCGTGATTGACGGTCTGGCCATTGGCCTGCAGCCCCTGTTTGGTATGTGGTCCACGGAATCGGCGGAGACCACCACCTTCGGCGTGGCTGTGCGCGCCCATTATTACTACCTGCTGCAGGGTTCGCTGTTCCTGTTTGGCGGCGGTACATTTGGCGCTGGCTCGATGACCACCGACATGGACGTGACCATCGGTGGCGTAACCTCCCCTTCGGAATCCGAAACCGGCCTGAAGTGGTTGGACATCACCGCTGGCGCCGCTCTGGCCTTTGGTGGTCGTTTCGGCGGCTTCGGCACCCTGGGCCTGAACTACGGCCTGAAGTGGGGCAATCCTGATGGCCCCGCGGAATACACCGAGTCCGGTTTCGGCATCCAGGCTGGCCTGGGCGTCTATTTCTAGTCCCCACGGACTGCTGACGGGGCGGGAAATCACGTTTCGCCCCCAATTCCCTCCCAGCCCAACTCCCCAATAGAACCTGTGTTGATCGTTGCGCAAGCTTGAAAGGCGCATCCGGACTGCTCGGTTTTTGACACATCCGGGGTCCCGGTTTATCCTTTGCCGGTCTATCCTTGGGGGGACACTGTGAACCAAGAAGCACCAGTGATGCAAGATATCCGC
>CAYTWV010000383.1:2374-4831 GCA_964442235.1 uncultured Myxococcales bacterium
TGGCCATCCGCCTCATTGAGCGCTCTCGCGGAGGCCTGCCCAACATGGCCGAAGTCGAGAATCTGCTCATGCAGGGTTACCTCAAGACCCACGACTTTGACGCTGCGGTCGATGCTGGGGAACGTGCCGTTCGGGAAGGCTCGTCGGCCGTCCGAAAGGAGATCCTGCCCACCTATGCGGATGCCCTGATCCTGAACGGGCTCTTCACCGACGCCTTGGCAGCTTTGCGGGAATTCGTGACCATCGTCGGCCCATTCAGTGACGACGAGTTGGGGGCGACCTATCGGCACATCGAGGCCATCGAATCAGGGAAAGGCCCCGACCTTCGCCAGAACCTCTTCGACGTTTACGAGTTGCCCCCCTTCCCGCTGCCCGAGCCTCGCATCGCTCTGCTGCCGGTGGTTGAAGATATCGGCCACAAGCGGGTTAAGCAGTTGCTGCGATTTCCCGGCGCATTTGGGCAATCCGCAGCCACATTTGATCCCCGGGTCCCAGCCAACTTCCATGTATATCTCTCCTATCACTATAAAGATGGTCCGCTGGTGCGCCGAGTCGCCGAACGGCTCATGGCAGCAGGAGTCCGAGTCTGGTTCTTCGAGTACCTGACCCCACCGGCGGACTACCACCGCCTGGCCCGAGTCATGCTTGAGGGCATGGAGCAATGCGGATGTGTCTTGTTGTTCAGTTCGCAAGAATACGCGCACTCGGCCTGGTGTGAACAAGACGTGATCTGGGCCAAACAACGTTTCAGAAACAACCCCGACCGCATCCTTGAAGTGACCCTGGAGCCCCCGTTCTCTATTCGACAAAGCCTGCAACTGCCCCAGAACAGCGAAGTGGTCCGTTGGCGACGTCCCGCCACCGTCGAGACCGAGAAAGAGGCGGTGGATGTCCTGATGGCGGCCCTGCAGCCATACACCCGCGTGGCGGCCCCACGTAGTCCAGCATGGCCCTGGCCATCGGACACCGCTGCCTACCGGGCGCGTTGCGCCCCGGTGCGTATCGAAACATGCGGCATGCGCCTGGACAAGTGGGAAATCGACCCCAAGAGCAACGGCGATCAGGTCCGATTCGTGGGCCAGGGTGAGCACCCGCTCTCGTTGGACCTACGGTTTTCCTTTACCCTTGGCCAATCCGACATTGACAACGTCTTCCCCTCGTTTACCGAAGGCATGGACGACCGGCGTGTCTATCAGCGGTTTGTGGCCTTCGCCGAACGACACGTCCGGGACTGGACACCCCTTTGGGCCAAGTTGCGCCAAGGCGGAATTCACCTGGCCTGGGCCAATGGCAGACCCCAGTTCTCGTTTACCTATTGCACGGGAAGGGCCTGGGTTCGCCGATACTTCATCATTTTGACGGACCCGGCACTGCAGCGACCAGTCGAAGTGGTCTTTACCTTTGGTGTGGCCGGAACCCCGGAGCAGGCAGGACCCTTCCTGCTGGAAGCCTCCAGGATGGATCGCATCGTCCAGTCGACAAGCCTGCTGATGCTGAAGGAGTTTCGGCAACTGCGAGCTGCCAGCGACCGCATCGAAAGCGGCATGTTTGACCGGGCAGTCACAGACTTGCAAGCCATCTTGGCAAACGACCAAGAGTGGGCCCAGGTCTGGTACGCGCTGCTTCAAACGCACTTGAAGAGGCAAGACTGGGCCGAAGCATGCAACACAGGCTGGAAAGCACGTGGACTGGTTCCTGACGCCGATCCGTGGAAGGCACGCATCCTCTTTTCCCTGGCCGATGCCCTGATACTGGCCGGCAACCCCCGAGACGCCCGAATGGTGTTGCTGGACTGTATGCCTCTGGCTTCCAAAGACCCCGTCATCGACATGGGGGCCATTCAAATGCGATTGGCCGCCTTGGAGAGTAGCCAGGCCGAGTTGCTGCAAGGAGAGATGTTCCAGCGCATCGAGGCCGGAGGGTCTGTGGGAATCCAAGAGCGAGTGGTCCCCATCGACCCCAATTGGGGAACCTCCGGGCAACTTGCCACGGGCGGGGGCATGCAACGCTCCCCCGAATTCTCCCGAATCACACACATCCAACGTCCCATGCCAGCGTTAATCCCCAAGCTTCGGCGGGCCCTGGGTGTAGCGGCAGCGCTGTGTGTCCCCATGATCCTCGTTGCCGTCTTCTTCATCCGTAATCAGCACGGGACCCTGCTTAGCAGTGAGGAAGGACGCCACTTGTTCGGTATGCTTCTGGCCGGCACTACGTCGCTGTTGGCCGGATACAATGTCCTGGGGCTGGTCCAGAATCGGTACTATCAAGACCCGGTACCGGTACCCTATCTGGGCCTGACTCTGCTGGCCAATGTGGCGGCCCTTGCCGCAACCATCGGCATCTTGTTTCGAGCCGCTGGCCAATAACTAACCGCCCCAACGCCCCAACGCCACCCCACCGCCAGTACGAGAGCCGGAACAGCATCGCCTACCCAAGCATGGGCCGTCGGCTGGATGA
>CAYTWV010000384.1:0-4822 GCA_964442235.1 uncultured Myxococcales bacterium
GCCGGTGAACTACCAGTGGGGCATGTTCGGAATCTTTGCCGGTTCCCTGGTTTTGGGCCTGGTGTTCTTGATCATCATGATGATCCTGGTAGTACCGAAGCTGATGGGCGAGCCGCGCGAAGAGGAAGTCTAAGCAGGTCCGCTCTGGCTGGCCCTATCGAACCTGTTGTCGCAAGCGATAAACCTACAATCTGACTTTGTACACCGATTGAGGCCTCTCGAAGCCCTTGAGGGAGAGGGGTGCAGTGGCTTCACATTCCACGCGGCCCTTGAGGGCGGCGACCACGCTGTCCGAGACCAGAATTTCGCCCGCGGCGGCGTGAGAGCAGAGGCGACTGGCCCGGTTCACGTAGGAACCGATGACCGTATAGTTCATAGTTCGGGAACTGCCCATGAGACCGGCCACAACGGGTCCCGTGTCGATGCCGATACCGATACCAATGGGGCATCCGATGAGTTCCTCGGCATCGACGTTAAATTCGCGCATGGCTTCCTGCATACGGACGGCGGCAAGGACGGCATTCTGCGTATCGATGGGAGTTGCGATTGGAGCGCCCCACAGGGCCATCAGGGCGTCCCCGATGAACTTGTCCAGGGTGCCGTCATAGTCGAAGACCACCTCGGCCATACGCTCGAAGTAGCGATTCAGCAATTCAACGATGGTTGAGGCTTTGTGCTGACCGGCCATGGGGGTGAACTGGCGGATATCGGAGAAGAGAATGGTCACCTCTCGTTCTTCACCGCCCTTCTGAATGAGCAATTCCCCGGCCAGCACTTTTTGCACCAGGTTGGGGGAAAGGAAACGCTGCAGTTTCTCCTTGTTTGCGGCCTCTTCTTTGATCTTGTCGGCAAAATAGGCATTTTCGATGGTTAGAGCTGCCTGGCTGGCGAAGCCTTGGACGATGTTGAGATCACGTTCGGAGAAGGCTCCAATACGTCGCAGCGAATCTACGTGAAGGATGCCCAGCACCTCACGGTCGTGGCCCAGCATGGGAACGGCCATGGCCGAGCGGATTCCTTGCAGCACGATACTTTTGGAGCCATCAAAACGGCTGTCCACAATGGCATCATTGGTCAGCAGTGCCTTCTTTTCGGCAACGACCTGCGCCAGAATGGTGGAACTGACCGAGATTCTCTGGCTGGCATCGACGCCTTGCCTGTACCGTTTTCCGGCGGGATAGAACGCATCGGCGCCACGTTTTCGCAACAAAATCATGGCTCGGTCAGCGGCAGGCAGGAAGGTGAACAACATGCGCAGGACCCGGTCCAGCACCGTGGTCAAATCGAATTCGAGTGCGATTTCCCTGTGAAGCTGATAGGCAAACCGCAGTTTTTCGTAATCTCTGCGAAGAAGGTCCGGATCCTCGATGGCGCTGCCTGGCAGAAACTCCATGGCTTCCTGGGCATCCAGCATCGAATGGATCATGGGGGCCTGTTCGGCGCCGGTCAGTTCCACGTCCAGGGGGCGAGCTTGGTCCTCTTCGTAGACCAGTCGGGTCGCACCCACCATGATGCGGTCGCCGTGAGTCAGGACCTGAGGTTCGGTGATTCGTTTGTTGTTCAGGAAGGTCCCGTTTCTGCTTCCTGCGTCCAGGATTTGCCATCCTTGGGCACACCGCTGCACGATACACTGCTGCTTGGAGACCAGCCGGTCGATGATCTGGATGTCCTGCTCGGGATGGCGACCAATACGGTGCACACCGGTCAGTTCGACCACTTCATTATTTCCACGAGAAGACTCGAAGAGTAGTCGCGCCATGGGTCTCCTGGGATCAGCCCGTAACAGCTAGACGGGGGGGATTTTACTGCCTGAGTACGGCGAAGTAAAGCACGGCCATGACCAGACCGGCCCCCCCCACCCCCGCAAGCACCCAAATCCACGGACTGATGTGTCTGCGGGTTCCCGTTCGGACCGGGGTTGCCCCACTTCCCACCAGTCCCGAGAATCCGGAGCCTTCCCGTGAATCGTCGATTCCGAATCGAAGGCCAGGTGTTGGAGAGGCCCTGGACCCCATGGGAGTCAAGTCGGCATCCCCATGCTGCTGGCCATCGTATTCAGCCCAGATGTCCTCAAACGGCGTCCTGCGACTGCGATAGGCCTCGATATCCAAGGGCCCCGCACCGGCAGAGGGAGACGCCCCGGGGAGTGCGCCCATACTGGAGAGGTTGATGATCTCTTCTTGGAGGATCTCGACGACACGCTGCGGGAACATGGTCACTTCTGCGTCATCCAGCAGCATGCGGACCATTTTGGAGATGTCGAAGGTTGTGACCTTGAGGTTCTTTGCAAAGAGGTACTTGGCCAGTGCATCGCCAAAATCCCTGGCAGACTGGAATCTCTTGCGTCGGTCCTTTTCCAGGGCCTGCATGACGACGGCGTCCAGTTCCTGGTCGATTCGAGGATTGTAAGCCGAGGGCGGCAGGATATTGCACTGGCGGACCAGTTCGACGGTCTCAAGGTCGGTCTTGCCCAGAAAGAGGCGCCTGCCCGTCAACAGCTCGTGGAGCACGATGCCCAGGCTGAAGATGTCGGCGCGGGAGTCCACGTCGTAGCCTTCCGTCGCCTCAGGGCACAGGTAACTGAACTTTCCCTTTACCACGCCGGGGTCGGTGGATTCGATGTGTGACTTGGCTTTGGCCAGACCAAAGTCCGTGACCTTCACTTCCCCGGACTTCGAAAGCAGGATATTGGGGGGGGAAAGGTCCCGATGTACGATTCGTAGCGGTTTGTCGAATTCGTCCTTGGCCTCGTGGGCATGCGCCAGTCCTTTGGCCACCTCGATGATGATGTGCAACGAGTATTCCGTAGGGAGTCGGTAGTCTCGTTCCGATGCAAGCTGGATGATCTTGCGGAGATTGCCGCCATCGACCAGTTCCATGACCAGAAAATAGGTCCCCTGGGCACGGCCCACATCAAACACCTGGGTGATATTGGCATGGGTGAGTCGCATGGAGAGGCGAGCTTCGTCGATGAACATCTGGATAAAACGGCGATTGGTCGCCAGATGAGGACGGACACGTTTAATGGCCACGGAACGGTGAATGCCTTCCAGGCTAGAGGCCTGACCGACGAAGATCTCCGCCATGCCCCCTGCGTCGATCTTGCGAATCACCTTGTAACGAGACTTTTCGCCCATGTCACCCCCTGGCCCTGGTTGGCCATTATAGAGGGCGCACGCAAGGGCTCAAGGAAATTGCGGATGTGGCCGAAAGTCGGGTGGAAAATTGCCCAAACCGCCGGGGTTCGTACACTGGTCGCCTTATCCATCCCGAAGAGGGCGACATGATTCAGAGTTCAGCCTTCAAGTCCCGCCGCATTTTGTGTTTGCGCACGATGGCACTGGTTTTCTTGGTATTCACGGCCCTGCTGTCCCCACGGGCTTTGGTCGCCTCGCAAGAGGACAAGATGACCCGAGAGGACTATTCGGCCATCCTGTTCTCAAACCGCTTTTCATTTACGAAATCGGGCGAACCTGTCTTGTCTGTTGCCATCATGGAGGGGCAAAGGAGCCTGCGTTTCCAGGCCCCGTCTCCGCTGGTGGTGAGTCCCTCGGGCCCAGGGGGTCCTTCGGTTAAATTTCCAGCGGGCGGGGCCTATGAAGTGAAGTTGCTTTCGGGCCAGCCTGCGGGAGTGGTGTACCGGGTTCGGCTTGGCGCCTTCCCGACCAGGGAGTTTCAGGCCATCAAAAGCGAGTCAGCAAAGTGGAAGGCTCGAGGCATTGAAACCGTGAACATCGAGACGGGGACGGTGTTCAGTTTTGAAGGGGTGGTCTTCGACACTCGCCGAACGCTGTTATGCAGCGTGGCCACTTGGGCAACACAGCAGGAAGCCAACCGCAAGGCCCAGGAACTCTCGGCGCAATTTGGCCTGGTTTTGCAGACGGAAGAGGAACTGGCAAAACGGCCCGAAGGGGAAATGGTGCTGGTGCACAAGGGAAGTGGCTCCGAAATTCGCGTGCGTAACGCACTCTGGTTTGAGCCCGAAGGCAAAGAACTGGCCGTACAAGAAGTGGAATTCGGGCGGGGGTTCGCCTGGCACGGCAGCGAAAACCGCAGATACTCGGGCGCCTTTTATGTTGCCGTGGACCGGACCGGAACGCTGGCCCTGGTCAACGTTCTGGCGGCCGAGAAGTTGCTGAAGGGGTTGGTTCCGGCCGAGATCTATGCCGATTCGCCACCCGAAGCTCTCAAGGCACAGGCCATTGCTGCACGCTCGGAACTCTTTGCGAAACTGGGCCACCGCCATCTGGCCGACCCGTACCATTTGTGCTCCGAACAGCACTGCCAGGTCTACAAAGGCCTCGATGCCGAGCTGGGGCAAACCAACATGGCCGTAGACGAAACCCGTGGGCAGGTGGTGTTTACCTCTCGCGGCACTCTGGCGGATACCCGTTATCACTCCACATGCGGGGGCCATACGGAACACGGGCATCTGGTCTGGCCCGGTATCGAATCGCAGGAGTTGGTGGGCCATGCCGAAAAGGGCCCTGACCTGGTGGGCCCCGCAGAAGCCAAGGTCCGAGCGTTCATCGAAGATCCGCCCAATTCGTATTGCGGCAAGAGTCCCCGGTCCAAGGGGACATTCCGTTGGAGCGAAACCCGCTCGGCCGAGGAGGTAGACAAGGCCGCCAAGGGGCTGGGGCTGGGACCTGTGGTGGCTCTGGAGGTGGTGGAACGAGGGGTGTCGGGCCGGGCCATGAAACTGGTCCTTCACGACCGGCAGGGGAACAAGGCCCAGTTGGACGGGGAACTGGTGATTCGTCGCTTTTTTGGCGGTCTCAAAAGCAGTCTGTTTGTGGTTGACCTTGTCCCGGACAAATCG
>CAYTWV010000385.1:0-4822 GCA_964442235.1 uncultured Myxococcales bacterium
TGTGTTGGGCGTTGCTTCACTCATGCTGCACCTCAAAAAGAGTTGATGGACCAGAAGATCTGCGCATCCGTGAACCCCGCAAGCTCAACGCTCTTGGACGGGCAAGTGGCCTGGCAAGTGCCGCAGCCCTGACATACGCCCTTGTTCACTTCAGCCACCCACAGCACCCTGCCCTTCTTGTCCATTAGCTCGTGGCGCTCTACGGCTCCGTACGGGCAGACCCGCTCGCAGTGGAAACACCCCGTGCAAGTCGTCGCGTCCACAATGGCGACGATGGGTTCCCGCTCCAATTTCTCCTGGGAGAAGAGTCCCAGAATCTTAGCAGCGGCGGCGCTGGCCATGGCTACTGAATCGGGAATATCCCTGGGCGCCTGGCAGGCCCCGGCCACATAGACCCCCGCCGTATTGGTCTCAACCGGGCGCAACTTGGGATGCGCTTCGTTGATGAACCCGTGCTGGTCGTAAGAAACCGAAAGCTTCTGTGCCAGGGTGGCAATACCAGGCTGAGGCCGAATGGCCGTGGCCAGAACCACCATGTCGGCATCCACAACCACCGGTTCGCCCGACAGCGTGTCGTATCCCAGGACCTTGATCACGTCCCCGTCCCGGTACATCTTCGAGACTCGGCCACGAAGGTACTGAGCCTCGTCCTTCTCAATGGCCCGTCGGACGAACTCTTCGTAGCCCTTCCCGGCCGCTCGAATGTCCATATAGAAGACGATTGCTTTACCGTCGTGAACTTTGTGATGATACAGCGTAGTATGCTTCGCCACATACATACAGCATATTTTAGAACAGTATTCCATACCTTTGGCAGCATCTCGGGACCCGATGCACTGGAGGAAGACCACGGTCTTGGGCTCCTTGCCATCGGAAGGCCGCTGGATCTTGCCGGAGGTGGGACCCGAGGCGCTGGCGATGCGCTCGAACTGCAGGCCGTCGATGACGTCGGGAATGGTGCCGTAGCCGTATTCGCCATATCCGTGAATATTGGCGCTCTCCTGCTCTTTCCCGATGGAATAGAGTTGGAACCCCGTGGCCACGACGATGGCCCCGACCTTCTCGGTCACGAAGCTGTCTTCTTGGGTGAACAGGACTGCGCTACGACCACAAGCCGCTTCGCACTTCCCGCAGACTGCCTTGGTACTGCCCTTGGCCATGGCCTTGAAACGCAGGCAGTTCTTCCTGTCAATTACGGGAAGATTGGGGACGGCCTGGGGGAACGGGACATACATGGCACTGCGCATCCCAAGTCCCGCATCAAATTCGCTGGGAATCTTGCGGACCGGGCAAGCCGTCTGGCAGGCGCCGCAGCCGTTACAAGCCGACTCGTCCACGCTTCGGGCTTTCTTCCGGATCTTGACCGTGAAGTTCCCGATGTACCCTTCCACCAATTCAACTTCGCTGTACGTCATCAGCTTGATGCGAGGGTGCTGATAGACTTCCACCATTCGGGGCGTGAGAATGCACTGGGAACAATCCAGCGTCGGGAAGGTCTCCGAAAGCTGGCTCATGTGCCCGCCAATCGAGGGGTCCTTTTCCACCAGAATGACATCCCGGCCGCCGTCGGCAATGTCCAACGCTGCCTGGATACCCGCAATACCGCCGCCAATAACCAGCGCTCGACGTTCGATCGGAATATGAATCGACTGCAAAGGAGTATTTCGCTTGATCTTCTCAACAGTAAACCTTGTCAACCCAATAGCTTTTTCTGTAGCAGCAGTACGGTCTTCATGAATCCAAGAGCAATGTTTCCGGATATTGGCCATTTCGGCAAGATAGGGATTCAACCCAGCACCGGCACAAGCTCTCCGGAACGTTTTCTCGTGCATTCTTGGGGAACAGGCCGAGACAACGACGCCGGTAAGCTCTTTGTCAATAATCGCTTGTTTTATTAGGGCTTGACCGGGGTCAGAGCACATGTATTTATAATCAACAGAATGCACAACGCCCGGAAGCTCCCCGATCTCTTGTGCCACTTTTGCACAGTCGACGGTGCGACCGATATTTTCGCCGCAGTGGCAGACGAATACGCCGATGCGAGCCATTACGCCACCTCCTTCCTGGTCTCAGTTGTGGCATTGGCCAACCGCTCCAACATCGGCGTGGTGCCAACAAAATGCCGTCCCAGCCCCAAGGTTTTGGGGTCCACGCCCAGTGCCAGCCCAACCAATTCGGTAAGGAAGGTAACGGGCATGGAGATGGGCTCAGCGGCCTTCTTGGAGATGGCTTTCTGGCGGAAATCGAGGTTGTTGTGGCACATGGGACAGCCAACGGTGATGACTTCGGCACCACATTTCCTGGCGTCTTCCAGAATCTCCCGTCCCAACCGAAGGACAGATCCCGTGCGAGACAGAGAGAGTCCGGCACCGCAGCAGTTGAGTTTGGCGTTCCAGGCAACGGGCGTTGCCCCAACGGCTTGGACCACAGATTCCATTGAGGTCGGTACTTCGACGTCATCAAAGTCATTGATTTCGGCCGGGCGAACCAGCAGACATCCGTAATAGGAGGCGACCTTCAGGCCCGTCAGGGGCTTGGTCGTTCTTTCCTTAATAGTCGGAGCCATGTCCCGAAGGAACTGGGCAATATTGACTATTTTCGGCATGGCGGTGAGAGGGCGCTGGACGATGTCCGAAACTTGCTGATGCAAGGCCGGGTCTTTCTCCAACTGGTGTTTAGCCGAGGCCAGTCGACTGTAGCAGGCAGCGCAGGGGGCCAGAACCTGGTCAAAGCCTTGTTCCTGGGCCAACCCAAGGGTGCGGGCGGGCAGGGCCACGCTCAGCAGGTGGTTTGTGGAGTGAGCAGAGGTGGCCCCGCAACAGGCCCAGTCCTCTATTTCCGCCAGTTCCACGTCCAGAAGGGGAGCCAGCGCCCGAAGGCTCTCGGCATTTTCACGAGCGGTCGCGTGGAGCGAGCAACCAGGGTAATATCCGATTCTCATTCTTTCACCTCTTCCTCCAGGGCCTCATGTTCCTCGGCAACCTCGACGGCCTTGCAGGCCTCGAAGATGCGACGAACGTCTTCCACGCCGCCGATGCGATTCGGCATGAGGGCGAGTTTCCCGCGCATCATCATCCCGGGCACCGCGATCACGTCGTTGAAAAGCAGTCCGCTGCGCATTTTGAACCCAGCAACCAGGCCGAATTCGAAGATCCGGCCCGACCGGCGAATCTGCTTCAGAAACGCATTGTGGAAGGCCCGAATTCTTCGCGGTGGACGTTTGGCATCCTGAAGGGCCAGTTCCCGAACGGCATCAATGATCCTTGCCGGATCGACCTCGTTCGGACAGCGGGCCGTGCACGTTTCACACGTCAGGCACAGCCAGATGGCTTCATTCTCCAGGACCTTGTCCGAATTTCGCTGCACCAGGCGGATGATGTCGTGCGGCTTGAGGCCCATCTCGCCGGCCATAGGACAGCCAGCCGAACACTTGCCGCACTGGTAACAGCGGGCAGCATTCAGACCCGTCTGACGCTTGACTCGGCCGGATAAGGTCGGCTCCTGTGTCGATGCGTGACTGGACACGATTTCCTCCACTACGAATTTGGGCCAGAAAGACGGCGGGGGCGCGCCAAAGAACCAGACCGTGAAATCGTTCACGGAGCCCGCGCACCCCCGAAGGACTCTCTTTAGCACCGTAGGTGTGCCAAGTCCAGCACGCCAAACGAACTCCCGCAGTTTGCCTCGTTATTCTGTGTAGCGACCGAAAAGAAGGTCGTGTTTCAGGGTTGCTAATCGGCTGGCATTCCTGCCTTGATTTCCGGGTGGCCCCTCCGAAATTCCAGTATCTCCTTCTCGGGCGATGCCTTGGCGGAATGCATAGACACACCCTGAACGCCGACCCGGACACCCGGCGGACATCGTTACCGACCTGGAAGAGTGCCTGCCCCTGGTGCCAAACCCTTGGGGCCCGGACACGCCCGAGCTGTGCAATGGGCGAGACGAGGATTGCCACGGAGTTATTGATGCGTTGGGGGCTTGCTTGTCCCTATTGGTCTTGCGTTTGGCGGGCGCGATTTCGATTGACGCACCCGGGGCCGACACTACCATAACGCCGTCTCGCGGACCCCTTCCGACGTTGTCCCATTCTTGGAGAAGTCCGCTCAGGGATGTCTACATGGAGGTTCAGGATGAACAGGTTGGTGTTGGTGCTGGCTGCGATGGTATTGTTGACTGCTTGTGGCAGTAGCGAGGGTGAGGAGTGCACGGACCTTAGTTGCCAAACGTGCCCCGACGCGGCGCCGGAACCCCAGGTGGACGTAACCACCCCCGACCAGAATTGCCCAGAGCTGCTCTGCCGAACAGACACCTGCCCCGATGCCGGATGCCCCGATGGCACACAAGTGTGCGATCCCGATGGCACGCCGTATTGCGCCAACCTGGCCTCGGATAACGCCAATTGCGGCGAATGCGGCAAGACTTGCGGGGCTGGCGAAGTCTGCTTCGAAAACACGTGCACCACCACCTGTGGTACCGACATGGAGCTGTGCGACCCCACCGGCACGCCCTACTGCGCCAACCTGGCCTCGGATAACGCCAATTGCGGCGTTTGTGGCAAGACTTGCGGGGATGGCGAGGCCTGCTTCGAAAACACGTGCACCACCACCTGTGGTACCGACATGGAGCTGTGTGACCCCACCGGCACGCCCTACTGCGCCAACCTGGCTTCGGACAACACCAATTGCGGCGTTTGTGGCAAGGCCTGTGGAGATGGCGAAGCCTGCTTCGAAAACACGTGCACCACGACTTGCGGCACCGACTTGGAGATGTGCGACCCCACCGGCACGCCCTACTGCGCCAACCTGGCCTCGGATAACGCCAA
>CAYTWV010000386.1:0-4816 GCA_964442235.1 uncultured Myxococcales bacterium
TTGGTGGTGAAAAACGTGTCGAAGATGCGTTGGGCCACTTCCTCGGGGATGCCGCACCCTGAGTCGGCAACGGACAGGCGCAAACAGTCCGCCCCCCGGTCGAAAGCAACGTTCGCACGAATCGAGATCCGGCGGGCTGATTCTTCCTCGGGGCGTTCAACCATACTATCCCGAGCATTGGTGAGCAGGTTCAAGATGACCTGTTGGATCTGTTGAGAACGGTAGCGCACGGAAGGAAGGTCGGGGGGCAGTTCCACGGTCAGTTCAATATGGTCCCGGCGCAACAACGAGCCAACCAGTTTGACCGTACGAGTCACGACTTCACCAAGGGCCTGCCGACTGCCCCCTTCGGATTCCCTGCGGGAGAACTGCAGCAAGTTGCGGACGATGTCGGCAACTCGTTCACACTCCTTCACGATGTTCCCGGCGAATTCGCGGCCCTGGTCCGTAGATTGTGGGTCATCCAGCAAGAGTTGGCCGTAATTCATGATCACGTTGAGGGGGTTATTGATTTCGTGGGCCACACCACTGGCCAGAGTCCCGATGGATTCCAACTTCTGCTGCTGCCTGACTGTGATTTCGAAATTCTCCTTCTCTTTTTCCAACTTCTTGCGGCTGGTGATGTCGCGGACCACGGCCAGGATTGCCGGTTCACCAAGCATATTGAAGGTCTTGACACTGATTTCCTCGGGGATCTCCCTGCCATCCTTCGCCTTATGGGTCCACTCAAACGGGGTGTTATCACGAATGGAATCCCGCACCTTTTCAGCGGCCCTGGCTTTTCGGTCGTCAGGTGAAAGGTCCGGCGCACTCATATTCAGGAGTTCCTCTCGAGAATATCCGTACCGCTGAACGGCCACGAGATTGGTGTCCAGGAATCGGCCCGAGTGGTCCAGCACAAAGACGGCGTCGGGTGTTGCATTGAACATGGAACGGACCCGCTGTTCGCTCTCCTCCAGCCGAAGTTGCGCTTCCCGCTGGTCTTCGGCCAGGCTCAGAAGCGAACGGCGTGATTGTTCGGCCACATCCAGCAATTTCTTGGCCTGGGAACGGGCCTCTTCGGCGTGGCCGATGGCCTGCCGGGCCTCGGTCACATCGTACAATGCCACAATTACGTTGTGGCGTTCAGCCAGGTAAACGGACTCCACGCTGAATCTCAGGAAGCGTCGGCGACGTTCCTGGTCTGAACCGACCCAGAATTCCATTTCGCGGTCGTGGACGCCTAAGTTACTGGACAGCACCATGCGAATTGACTCTGAGAGTCCACAGGTTGGGCAGCAGGGCGAATGCCCACAACCTTCGGTGGTTTCGGCACTGTGGATACACTGAAGAAAGTCGCCGCATCCCCTTCCCTCGGCACCGGCGCTGTCCGGCCCGAAGAGTGTTCGAGCAGCAGGGTTGGTCATGACAATTCGCTCGTTTTCGTCTGCGACCAGAATCGCCACAGGGGATGCTGCCAGAATGGCCCGAAGGTTCTCGCTTTCATTTCGCAGCGCCTTTTCTGCAGAGCGCTGGGCAGACTGGTCGTGGAAGACCAACACGGCCCCGGATATCTCTCCGTCGGCGTTGCGGATGGGTGCCCCGCTGTCGGCGATGGGCCGTTGGGTCCCATCCTTAGAGATAAGCAGTGTGTGGTTGGCAAGCCCCACCACAACCCCCTCTCGCAAGACCCTGACCACGGGGCATTCCACAACCGTGCGATCGTCTTCGTTCACGATGTTGAAGACTTCTTCGATTTGATGGCCTCGGGCCTCGGATTCGGTCCACCCGGTCAGGGCTTCCGCCGCAGGATTCAGGCGGGTCACAGCACCTTGGTTATCCACGGCGATGACACCGTCCCCGATGCCATACAGGGTCGTTCGTATCTCTTCGTCAGCATCCCGTTTCTGCTTTTCGGCTTCGATCAAGGCCGCAAGAACCAGCTTCTGACGCCGACCATAGGACCAGACCAACAAGGACCAGAGGGTGATACAAAGCAGTAGCCCACCCACCAGAACGACGGCTCCACGGAACCGTGCTTCGGACATCAATTCGTTTCGGTCTACTTTAGTGACCAGGGCCCAATCCGACCCAGGCACGGTTCTCAGGTCCGCCAGGACCTCTTCGCCACGATAGTCTTTGCCCTCGAAATCGCCTGTTCGGCCCAGCGCAGCTTGCACCGCAGGAAGGTCCTTTCGGTCAAGGGGGAAACGTATAGTAATCGGTTCCGAGTCGCTGTGGCGGAGCCGGTTAAGCATCACGATTTCATCGCCGTCCCGGATTGCGAGCAGGGTCTCTGCCGAGGGACTTGGCGTCGGCCAGGTCTGGACAAGCGGGAAAAACTCGGTCTCGGGATCCGAGCGCAGCACGATAACCCCTTGGGATTCGCCCGAGGGGGCCAGAAAGGGTGCCGCCACATCCAGATGCACTTCTCCACAAAGGCCGCAGCGGAAAATCTGGCCCAGCGCTGGCTTGCCCGTGGACTCGACCGACCGCGCAAGTTCGGCTGTTTGCGGTTCAAGTTGGATGAAGTGACTCAGCAGCGAAGCCACGATCTGGCCGTTCCGGACGACAAATACGTTGTGGTACCGGCCCGCCTTGCTGAATACCCCGTGACCATCCGCCAACCAAGCCAGCCAATTCTCGGCCCCACTTTGCGTTGAACCTTCAGTTCGAGCGACTAGTTCAACGGCCGGGCCCCCAGAACCCCAAAACAGGGCGTCGGTGATTCGCTCGCCACGCCAATCGGCCAAGGAACGAGCTTTCAGTTCACCGATGGCGGCAAGATCCTCACTGGCAAGTGACTTTAATCGGTCCACTTCGGCAAGATAGTAGCTGGCCCCGGCTGCCGCCACGAGCAACGACAGGAACGCGCCCACCGCCACAAGGCGCCATTTGACTGAGAAGCCATCCTTCGCACGACTCATGGCGTGTTTTCTCCTGTGGATTCGGGCGCAGAAAATTCGCTGGACTGCTCGGCAGAGACATATTTCGGTGGTTTTCCCGCTGCACGAAGCAGAGCGTTGACCTCGGTCTTCAGTTCCAGAACCCGTTGCTCCCGGCCCAGGGTCAGAGAATACCAGCGGTTCAACTCCTTCAGCTTGTCGGAGAGCTGCTCTTCTGCCAGCTTGCGTTCGAGTTCTCCGGCAGCACGAACCGAAACCAGCTTAAGGATGGTCTCGGCCAGGGAGGTATCCACCAGAGGGCGCCGGCTGATCAGCGCAATCAAGCCGATAGGTTGTCCTTGGGCACCCCAGAGCGTCGTACCGATGTACCCCTCGGCCCCGATGTCGACCAGAGCCCTGTCTCTGGGGAACCGTTGGCACACGTCCCGTTCAAAGGCGCAAATCACCTTCCCCACCACGTCTCCGCACGGCGTATCGGCCAGAGTGTAGGTCTCATTGGATTGCTGTTGTCCGTCTTGCCACACGGCAACCGTCTCGGCGCTAAGGTTGTCCCCAACCAGCCTGTCGATGCAGACATAGTCCATGCGAAGGCTTGAGGCCAAATGCCCGGCCAAGGCAGGGAAGAACTCCTGTTCGACCGCGGACCAACCACACTGCAGCAGGAATTCCTGGGTCTCGGCGATCTTCTGGCGAACCGTGACGTCGATCATGGCCGCACGGCATTCGCTGCCATCTTCCGAGGCGGACGCCTCGATCTGGACCCAGGGACCCTCGCCGTGCTCCAGTTCCCGCAGCCGAAGAACACAGGTTTCTTTGTTCCCGGAGCGGAAGACGGTTTGCAGGAACGAACTGAAAGCCGCCAGCGAACGACCGGAAATGACTTGGCCCAATCTTCGCCCAACCAGCGAAGAGACCGGGGCGCCCAGCATGTTGGCGCCCACGAGATTGACCGAACGAATGGACCCGTCGGGCCCCAATCCGATGAACCCCACCGGTGCGGAGTCGTACAGGACCTTGATTCGATGGGCACTCTCTTCAAGATCGGCCTGGGAGCGCCGCAGGTCTTCTTTCAGCAGGGCCACTTCGACCAGTCGAACCTGCAGCTCACGTTCTGCCGCCGAACCGCTCAGCGTCAAGTGATAGGCAGAACTGCCCAATAGGTCGCCCTTGTCCTCTGAAGCCAGGACAGACTCGGCCCGCCGTCGCAATTCGGCAGATGCAAATGGGGACGTCTCAGGTTTCGACATGTTACCCCCACTCGCAGCACCCACGGAATCTGTGCCAATTCCGTATGCTGCGCAGTTCAAGTTATCCGGCGCCAAATCACCGCCGTAGTCCGGGGCTAGAAACGGCAATTACCAGCAATGACGTCGAGGCTAGCTCACCCTGAAAGACCACGCAAGCGAAACCATTCGAATTCCGGGAGCCGGCGCAATATGGGAAACGTAAGGCTGGCACGGCAAATGCATAAGTAGCGAGAGTCCGAACAAATAGTCGGCGTCGCTGAGAAGGATGCGTAAACGAGGAGGCAATGATGTGGAAAAGGGCAACGTGCCCCACGGGGCCCAGGGCCTGTTGGATAATCGTACACTGGGCTAAACGCCCGTTTACCGCTGCAATTTCCGCAAATCCTGATTGGAAAGATACTGGACCCCCGAGGCCGGTTGGGCCGAAGCCCGCACAAGGCCCAGGGCCACTTGCCATGCGTGCACTGGGGCACTGGCCTTGGGCATCAGGAAGCTGAAGTGCGAAGCCAATGTTTCGCCGACGCGTGGTTTAACCCGTTGGCCCAGAAGCAGCGAGGGGCGGGCGATGGTCACGGCCGGATAGCCCACAATAAGCAGGTCCTCCTCCAATTCGCCCTTCACTCGATTGTAGAAGAACAAAGAACGTTCTTTGGCTCCCATGGCGCTGACCAGCCAAAAGTGCTG
>CAYTWV010000387.1:0-4805 GCA_964442235.1 uncultured Myxococcales bacterium
GTCTGTGTGAAAGAACTCACGTCGGCGCTTGCGAAAGAGGAAGCGCAACTGCCGGGAGACGACTGACGAGCCGCTGCGCTCATCGCACCAAGTCGTACGCTCTCTCAAGGGCCGCCACGTCGAGTTTCTCCATTTCCATCATAGCGTCCATGACGGCCTTCACTATTGCATTCGGAGAATGTGAAGTACGAACCACCGGCGTTGTAGCCCATGAAGGACTGGCCGCCGTATCCGATTGTCAGGCCACCCTTACTCACGCACGTAACGCATGTGTGTAACGGCCTGACTATCAACGACCCTGTCAATTCGAAACCTCGGCAACGGCTCGCGCAGGTTCTCAAAGAGGCGTCTGCCACCGCCGAACATCACTGGCGCCATCGCAATCTCCAGTTCATCTATCACACCCAGGTTCAAGTATTGCTGGATCACGTCCGCACCGCCCGAGACACGAATATCACGACCTCCGGCAAGCTCTTTGGCCTGCCGAAGGGCGCTCTCCGGGCCGTCGTTGATGAAGTAGAAGGTCGTCCCGCCCGCCCGGACCCACGGTTCACGCTTCTCGTGAGTAAGAACCAATACTGGAGTATGAAACGGAGCCTCCTCGGGCCATGCGACCTCGCCCTGCTCGAACATTCGTTTGCCCATGATGTTGGCGCCGCTGCGCTCCATGGTCTGACGAAACATGTCATCAATCAGACCGGTCTCTCCGCCCGTTCCGAAATTCAGGTTCTAGCGGAAGTGCCGTAGTTTTAGAACCCAGCTCATCATCGCGCCCCAGTTCGCACCCCAGTTCTTGTACTCGGGGCTATTCCAATGCTCCATGGTCATTCCTTCCGGAGCCATGTAGCCGTCAAGGCTAAGTCCGATATTCACGAATATCTTGCTCATAATTTACCTCTCAGGACGTTGGATGTCGGCCTGACTACTGCTTACCCAGCTTCCGCATGGCTCTCGGTGACGGACCACCTGACGGCATAATGGGCACTGGGCACACCCGGTACAAGCGCCCCCGCTGCCGGGGCCCCCCCGGGCCAGATGTCATCGCTCCAAATCTGAGAGAAGCAGTGCCCACAACGGAACCAGCTCAATGCGGCAACCGTTGAGGGTTCGGGTGCTGACGGTGGAGCGAGTCACGAGAAGGGCGCTCTTGCTGTTGAATCGACTGGCAAAGGCCTCGATACCGGCCAACTCTCGGTCGGGGATATCGTCGGAGAAGCAGACGTTGATTGGTATGGGGCTGACTGGGTCTGTGACGAAGTCAACTTCGGTGCCATCCGCCCAGTAGCGGGGTACCGCGCCCAAACCGGCGAGATGGTTGAACGCTGCGTTCTCAGCGAGGCGTCCCAGGTCAGGAGTCGCGCCGGAGGCCACGGCGTTACGAAGGCCTGTGTCTTCAGCGTACACCTTCCGCGGCTTCTGAGCAGAGACCGACTCCTTGACGGAGTGCGAAAAGAATCTGGCCGTGTGAAGCAGCAGCGATTCCTCGAGATAACCAACCATTGTCTGAACGGCCGAGGCCGACGTGCCCAATGTGCGGGCCAGCCTCGCAAAAGACATGAGATTCGAGACGTTGTTATGCAGCACCAGTGCCAAGTCTCTCAGGAGAGAGGTGTTCCGAACCTGGTGCCTGAAGACAATGTCCCTCGCCAGAATGTCATCGAAGTACTGCTGGAGGAGTTGCCGGCGTGCATGTGCATCAGAGGTCGCCACAGCCCTTGGTAACCCGCCATTGGCAAGATAGTTTCCGAGGTGATGTTGGTAGAGGGCGTCCAGCTTTCTGTTCCGACGTGCCACCTCGAGGACCGTCCCGCCGCTGCCTGCATCCACGCCCAGATATCCGAGGTATTCGCCATAGGAAAACGGGTGTGCGGAGTAGACCAGGCACCGTCCCGTAAGCAGCGTGGAGAACTCGGAGGCCATGAGAGTGGAGGAGGAGCCACTCAAGTAGATACGGTCCCGCGGGCACAAATCCAATCTCGTTCTAACCCATTTCTCCCAGCCGGGCACGGCCTGGACCTCGTCCAGAAAGATGTGGGAGGGCGCCTGTGGGTTAACTTCTTCTTGATATGACCTGGTCACGCTATCCAGTAACGCCGTGCCAAGTTCCAGGGCGAACCGGTGGTCTTCCAGGTTCACAAACAGGATATGCCTCGGATCCACGCCTCCTGCCTGCAATCCGGCAGCAAGCTGTCGGAGAATCGTGGTCTTCCCGCACCGCCGAATTCCAACAACAGCGACGGCCTCCGGTCCGTTTCCGGAATTCAGAATCCGTTGCGAAAGCCTCCGGGGATACCCCAGCAAACCCGGCGCTATGGGCCGCTCCCAGTAGTTCCAGTCGGAGAGCAGAGCAAGCAGATCCTCTCGCATCAGCATAGCCTGCCTCCATAAAGTCAGGTTATTGTCAAAACCTTACTCCGTAGAGTTAGGTTTGGCAAGAGGCCTAATGGGGAAACCGAGCCACCTGAGCCAGTCACCCCTTTTTCGGATCGCAATCCAGACAAATCGGCACTTCGTTCGGATCTCAATCCCAGAATCATGGCAAATTTGTCGGAAACCAATCCGACTTCTTGAACACACCGCCTTTCCCCGGGGTCCGGGGGAGGATGGCTTCCATTAACAAGCGACTGGTCGAGATTCGAGCCCTCGATGTTGCGCACGACGCGCCGCCAGGTCCTCATCCAGCATCACCCTCTGCCCACGAATCGCTTGGATTGACGTCGCAATCCTCTGCAGCAAATCCTTGGTCATGTCGTCCGCCATGCTCCACCTCCAAACTCTGTATCGGCACTTCGGGGCAAAATGTAGAAGAAGAGTGTTGGGATGTTGAATTCTGGTTCGGTCGACAGGAGGCTATCTCCAGCACGCAACGCTGGGAGCGACCGCGGCCCATGCGGCGCTCGACTCGGCTGAAGCCTCGCCCTCCTCGGGCATTTGGTAGGGCACGCAAGCTACGGACCCGACCGGTTCGGACACCGGTCGGCAGGACACGATCCTGCCCTCCGCTCCGCCCCGGTGTTTTCCCTATCCCAGGGACAACTTGCCGCTAGGTCTTCCTTCCTGCGGGGAAGCTATTGTTTGACAAGAGGGGCGATGCAGATGGTCAGGCGAGCGGATACCGGGCATCTTTGAGCGGGCACGTCGAGACTCAAATCGTAGGGCACCGATTCGGTCTGCTTCTCCAACGCGCCCATCAGCGGCGCAACAGAAGAGCGTCCGTCTGCCCGGGACTTGTTCCGAGTTCACTTTCTGCTGCATGGGTACTTGCCGCTCACGGCCTCGGCAATAGCTTCCTCGACCTTCGGGTCGGCGGCTGAGACGGCGACCAGCACGTCGTAGTTCGAGCCGAATTCGGCCGCAAACGGGTTGAGAGGGAAGTGGCCCCGGGCCAGTCTGCGCCCGCAGTTGACCTGAAACCCTTCGCCCTTGATGGCGATGTCGAATTGAGCAGTCGTGAATCCATTCGGGAACAGTAGCTCAACCGAGCACGACGGATCAAATGACTCGCACTTCTTCATCACATCCACGATCACATCTGGAATGATGGTTGTGGGAGTCAGGCTGATCCGGCTCTGATCGACCCATTCTCCCTGTTTGAATCTCGACCAGCTCACAACTCGGCCAGTACCGTTTGCTTTCGCAACCAATGTGATCATCTTGTGTCCTCCAACCCTCTTCTAACTGGATTTCCATTGAACAACTTAAATACGGTTCCAAACTCGCATGTCTGCGCTAATAAGACTGATAACCCTGACAAGTGTCCATGCCGCAGCGAAGATCACAAAACAGCCTATCAAACCAGACAACCCGGTTGACAATATTGGATTGATAATGAATGGAACAGAGTAATCGGATAATGGCCCCACAAATGAGGGCGCCGACTCATTCAAGAACTGATGCCTTTCGGCCACCCACTCCAATCCATCAGGAAACCCAGAAGCAAAGGGGCTCAGCACTAACGCAATCACGCCTGCTGCCGTCAATGGTACGATAACATGGCCCCTAGTACTCTTGTTCGTGGCAGTAGATGGGAGAAGTAAACAGACTACAACGGTAATTAGTGCTTCACTGATCCCGATCAGGCCGTGGGTAGCCACCATGGCACCGACGACCCCCGAAAAGGCGATTTGCCCGTCAATGGCCAATTCAACACTGACGGCCAAAGAGGCCAGCACAACAGAGGCCCACGCCGCCGCCGCCGTCGCCAAGATCTGCCCGGCGGAGCTTTGCCATCTGCCGGCCAGCGCCGTGCGCAGCAGCCCTCCAACTCCGGCACCCAGAAGTGCCATGTTCAGCAAGTTGGCCCCCAAGACCGTGACTCCGCCATCGGAGAACATCAGGCTTTGTAAGGCAACCACAATTGCAATAGACAAAACCCCAAATGGTGTTCCCAGCAAGCTTGACGCCAACACACCGCCCAAGACATGGCCTGATGTGCCACTCATGATGGGGAAGTTCATCATCTGCCCGGCAAAAACCAGGGTAGTAATGGCAGCAAATCGGGACGCTGAGGGTTTTTCAGATTTTATCCCGTAATAGGCTGCTGTAGCTATACCAATGGTACTAACTACTGCCGTCAAGGGGCAAATATTTCCCTGCAACATGGAATCCGGAATATGCACGATGCTCTCCTTATGTCTGCCAGATCTCTGATCTTCCGTGACTATTTGCGCCCAACGTTGGCTCCTCCTGGCACTGCGGGAGGTCGTTTGGCCCTCAGAATAGCCGAGCAGTGAAAGGGCCGCAAGCTCCATGGGTGCGGCGCCCGAAACGGGGACCATTGCCGACGAACCTAACCGAAGCTGTTC
>CAYTWV010000388.1:0-4791 GCA_964442235.1 uncultured Myxococcales bacterium
GGGGCCGGAGCCGTGGAATGTGGCGTTTGTGGAGCCCTCCAGGCGGCCCACGGACGGTCGATACGGGGATAACCCCTATCGATTGCAGCACTACTACCAGTTCCAGGTGATTATGAAGCCCAGTCCGGCGAACATTCAGGAACTGTATCTGAAGAGCCTGGAGGAGCTGGGAATTCGGTCCGACGAACACGACATCCGGTTTGTGGAGGATTGGGAGTCTCCGACGCTGGGTGCCTGGGGTCTGGGCTGGGAAGTGTGGGTGGATGGCATGGAAATCAGCCAGTTCACCTATTTCCAGCAGGCGGGCGGCATCGACATCGACCCGGTTGCTGCGGAAATCACCTATGGTTTAGAACGTATCGTGATGTATTTGCAGGATACGCAGAGCGTCTATGACGTGACGTGTGTCGGCGATGTCAAATATGGCGATATTTTCAAAGAGAATGAATTGGAATTTTCGATTCATAACTTTGAAAAGGCAAATGTTCCACTGCATTTTATGCTGTTCTCGGAGTTCGAGAAAGAATGCATGCGGCTTTGTGAAGAAAATCTTCCTTTGCCGGCTTATGATTATTGTATTAAGTGTTCTCACGTGTTCAATATTCTGGACGCCCGCGGGGCTATCAGTGTGGCCGAGCGGCAGTCGTACATCGGGCGTGTAAGGGGATTGGCCAAGGCGTGTGCCGTGAAGTGGCTGGAGCGGCGTGAGGCGTTGGGATTCCCGTTGTTGAACAAGCGATTTGGGTTGGGGGGCGAACATGAGTGATATCGCCAGGCAGGATTTCCTGTTCGAGATAGGGACGGAGGAGATTCCGGCCCGCATGGCACCCGGGGCCATGGAGGACTTAAAGGCGCTGTTTGCCAAAGAGATGGAAGCGCTGCACCTGGACATGGAGAAGTTGGACACCTGTGCGACGCCTAGGCGGTTGATTCTGGTGGCCCGTGGACTTCCGGAGCAGCAGCAGGATCGGCTTGTGGAGCGTAAGGGGCCGGCCAAGGCTCAGGCGTATGATGCAAGCGGGGCTGTCACCAAAGCGGCGCAGGGGTTTGCCCGAAGTGCCGGGGTGGAGGTTTCGGATCTGGTTGTGGGGGAGTTTAACGGTATCGAATACCTGTTTGCCCGCAAGCAGGAGAAGGGTGAGCCGACGGCGACGTTGCTGGAGGCCGTGCTGCCGCGAATTCTGTCGGCGCTGCGTTTTCCGAAGTCCATGCGATGGGCCTCTCAGAAGCAGGCGTTTGTGCGGCCTATTCACTGGTTCGTGGCGGTGTTTGGTGGGAAGGTGATTCCCTTCGAGTTTGCCGGGATCCAGTCGGGGAACGTGACGCGTGGGCATCGGTTTATGGGGAAGCAGCAGATTGTGGTCTCCGGCCCGGATGAATACGTGGCTCAGTTGAAGGCCAACTTCGTGATTCCGTGCCCCAGTGAGCGCCGAGAGACCATTCGGTCTGAGGCAGCGGCGTTGGCGGCCAGCAAGGGGTTGACGGTGCTGGACAGCCCGGAATTGCTGGAGCAGGTGACGTTCCTGGTGGAGTACCCGGTGGTGCATATGGGGCGCTTCGACGAGAAGTTCCTGGAGATGCCCGGCGAAGTTCCCGTGACGTCGATGAAGAACCACCAGAAGTTCTTTGCCTGTATGAAAGATGGCAAGCTTTCGAACTATTTTGTGGTGGTAAGCAATACCCGGACCAAGGACCAGGCGGTGGTCTCCCGAGGCAACGAGCGTGTGCTGAAGGCCAGGCTTGAAGACGGGATGTTCTTTTTCACCGACGATCGGTCCAAGCCGCTGGAAGAGTATGTCGAGAAACTAAAGGGGCAGACGTTCCTGCAGGGCATGGGGTCCATGTTCGACAAGACGTTGCGCCTGGAGTCTCTGGCGGGCAAACTGGCCGACGTGGTGGCACCCGAAGCTAAGGAGCAGTCTGTTCGGGCCGCCCGGTTGGCCAAGGCGGATTTGCCGACGCAGGTGGTGGGCGAATTCCCGGAATTGCAGGGCATCATGGGGCGGGAGTACGCCCGGATGTCGGGCGAGGCCGAGGAGGTTTGCCTGGCCATTGACGAGCACTACATGCCCCGATTTGCGGGTGACAAGCTGCCCAAGACCAAGGCGGGGACGATTCTGGCGCTGGCGGACAAGTTGGATGTGTTGGCGTGTTGTTTTGCGCTGCGGCTGATTCCGACGGCGACGAAGGATCCATACGGGTTGCGTCGTGCGGCGTTGGGCATCACTCGAATTCTGGGTGAGGGCAAGTTGTTGGTGCCCATGTCCAAGCTGGTGCAGGTGGCCGTAGAGAACCTGGGCGAACGTGCCAAGGATCCCACGGCGTTGACCAAAGAGATTCTTGATTTTGTGGTGGGGCGTTTGCGCAACGGGCTGGTGACCAATCATGCCACGGAAGTGGTGGATGCGGTGCTGGCGACGGGAGCCGAGTACCCATATGACGTGGAAGAGAAGGTCAAGGCTGTGGAAGCGCTGCGTGGCAGGCCCGACTATGAGACGTTGATCCTGCCGTTCAAGCGGGTGATCAACATCATTACGGGGCGTCCAGCGGGCGAGTTTGATGCCTCGAAGATGCAGGACCTGGCGGAAAAGGAACTGTGGACTGTATTCAGCGGGCTTGAGGGCGAAATTCGGCAGGCACTGGAGCAGCGGCGATTTGATGACGTGTTGGGGTTGTTCCTGCGTTTGAAACCGCCCATCGACGCCTACTTCGATCAGGTGCTGGTGTTGTGTGAGGACGAGGCGCTGCGGTTGAATCGGGTGGGCATGCTGGCCCGGATCGGTTCGGTGTTTCTGGCGTTTGCCGACTTCACGAAGATTTTGGTCTAGGGGTCAATCAAGTCCCACATTTGGGGCCGTCGGACCCGGTGTCGCGGTGTGTCAGTGCCACGCCCCCTCGACGTTGCTCGGGGCAGGCCGTGAGGAGCTGTCGAAAAAAGTCCGGACATGGGCAGCACGTAGTGTACTAGTCAGTGCCACGACCGTGAGGGAGTGGGTAACAGCACGTCCACAATAACCAGCAAACGCATATAGGTATCGCATATACCTGATCGCCGCCCCGACTTAATCAACAGCCCCGTTTGGGAGTGGGCTCTGGATTGGTGGGACCTGTACGGCCGATGGGTTGCCGGCTATTTGTTGGCAACCCGATATCGGCCTTTGTTCAGCCTGAACGTGCGGGTGGAGTGGATCTTCTGCCCGGTTTGGGTGCGATAGAGGGTTTCGTCGACATCAAACGAGCGCACCCCTTCTTTCACGACGATTTCATCCAAACCATCTTTGTTTGTGTCCTGGAAGGTGATCTCTTTGAACTTGGCTTCGGCGGTGGGGACTCCGGGGCCGTCTTCCAGGGTTCGTGAGCTGAAGAGGATCTTTGTGCCGCTGCGGCCGAACTTGTGGATGGCCAGGTCACGGTTGACGTAGCCACCGGGGGCTTGGGACTCAATTTCCAGAACCAGTTCCGCTGTGCCGTCGCCATCCAGGTCTCGGGCTTCCCGGCGGGTGAATCGGCCACGGGGGGCTTGCATGGCGGTGGTGCCCAGAATGCGTCCGGGGTTGTCTGGCGTTCCGGCGACCAGCACGGCTCCCAGGTAGGTGTGGGTCCATTCGGGGCCCTGGGGGTCGCTGACGTTCATGAAGACGATGAAGCCGGGGTGTTTCTGGGCAAACAGCCCGGTAAGGGCTCGGGCCGAGACGGTGACGGATTTGGGGGCCACGTCAAACGGGGCCGCCTTCTGTCCGCCATTCCAGGTCATTTCATACCAATCCCGCCCTTTAGAGACCTTGCTGCGCACCACTTCGCCGCCAAAGACCATGGCTACCAGATCTTGCGATTGTCGCAGGGTCAGCCCTCCGGCTCGGACGGGCAGGTCCATCTCTTGGACGGGTTTGGGGGGCTCTTTAAGTTGGGTGACCTGTTTGGTTTTGGGGACCTCTGGCTTGACGGCCTTTGAGGGTTTGGCTAGCAGGTTATTGGTTTTGGCTTTGGCCTGTTTTGACTGTTTTGGGGCCGGGTTTTCGACCTGGGCAGCCGTTTCGGGCTTGGGCGGGATGGGAGTTGGGGCCACAAGTTCAACTTGCGGATCGGCGGGCACGTCGGCCTGGAGTGCGGCAGAGCGGGCCGCGTCGGCCTCGGTGCGGAAGGGGCGAGCGCAGGTCAAGTTGGCGTCGTCGTCCGCGGGATTGGGCTGCAATTCGGCAAAGGCGGATTCTTCGCCCAGCGAGACGGCATCATTGGACTCGTGCGACTGCATCATGGCCTGGATCTGCTGTGTCCCGTCATCCACCGAAGAACGGAATTGGGGGTTTCCGAAATAGGCCACGGTACCGGCGATGGCAAGGGCCGGAAGGGCTACGGCCAGCAAGAGGCCGGTGCCACCTGATTTACCGCCCGAGGAGGCCCCAGCGGACCCACCGCTGCGACCGGAGCGCCGATTGGCCGGGTAGTTATTGGGTTTATCCGATTCGCCACTGGATTTGCCTGATGAACGCGCCATGACAGACCTCCACGCGAGGCGGAGGGTAACACGGTAGCGGGGAAGGGCAAAAAAGGGGGCGCGAGGCGAGGCGGCGCGCAACGCTGAGGGTGAGCGCTGGCCATCTCTGTCCGACGCGCTCCGCAAAGGGCGAGCGCGGCCCATGCGGCCCTTACTGGGGCCGCATGGGCCCGCCCCCCGGCATCGGGCCGCCGGCCCGATGCCACCCCCCAACGTGCCGTTGGGGGGTGGCTGCCTCCGCAAGGTGGTCAAGTAGCGCGTCGGAGAGAGAGGCCCCCCGGGTCGTAGCCCGGGGG
>CAYTWV010000389.1:0-2894 GCA_964442235.1 uncultured Myxococcales bacterium
CACTTCACCCAGCGACGGCGACCTGGCGCCCGTCGGATCCAGCCACACGGTTCCTTCCTCTTCTTTGCACAACAAACGGGGACGCTCGCCTTGGCAACCAACCCCCAACAGCTTGTTGCAGCACAACGGAGCGGCTCCGACACCCACGCAGCCTCCCGAAGCCGTCGCCAGGATCGGGTATGGCTTTTGACCACACCATACCACCCGGTCCACCTCGCCCGAGACCACACCCAGCACCTCCACTCCGTTCATCAACGTCGCCTGCCTGTCCTGCTCCCCCAAAGCCAGCACCCCGGTGCCCGCCGGAGTGGACCCCACCACACGCACTCTGGGGAACGGCGCCGAAAACTTGCCCCCAAACCACAAGGATTGCCCGGCTACGTCCCCTCTGTTTACAAGACAATACGGGGTTCCCTTGGGCGTAAACCCCAATCCCCAGGCCTCTTTCGCTTTGCCGGCCATGGCCATCGCCCCAACATAGGGCCCCAAGGCCCCCATACCCAACACAAGCACTTCACCGGTGGGACCAAAACCAACTCCTTGCAGCCCGGGATAAGCCTGCTTGGTGCCGCTTCCCTCGACCAGCCAGGACTTCTGATCGTCCTCTACTGCGGCGACCCACGTCCCATCCGCCTTCCAAAACGCTGCCAAAACCACGGACCACCTGGATTCCGCCTTGCCATCCACCCACAAAACCCAACCATCCCCATCCTGATACGTCATCAGAAGATGCTGCCCCGTGGCATCAAACGACACCCAGTCCAGCCTCCCTTTCACTTCCACCTCTCCCCACGGCGTCACGGCCAACAAACTGGCTTCCCGTTGAAGGGCATATACAAACTTGTCCCCGGCCGGCGCAGGCACAAACATCGCCACCTTCTGTCCGCAACCCCGTTTTTCGATTCCAACCAGAAAACACTCCCGCTCGCCGTCCCGGTACACGGAAATCGGCGTCGTTCCCGCCCAGGTAAACCGATTTGCGGCACCCACAAACGTCCAGGGGTCGGTGCCCACAACACGCTGCCTCTGCGTTCCCAGCGGTCGCACATCCTGGTTTCCCGGGGATGCCATAAACCGAAGCAGTGCGACCCAAGCACCATCTCCGCTTCGAGACCCCATCACTACTCGACTGCCACCACGATATGACCACTCGTCGCTCTCTACGGTGCGCAAAGCCGTCAACCTTTCGGCCGAAGGCATGGCCAGACCTTCAAACGGCCCCGCCGTGCCTGCCGATGTACTTAGGTACTTGGAATCGCCGTCGGCCCACGCCAGCGCCCAGGTGCCATCGGGAAGCACCTCCATATGCTCAACGGAAGGGACCTCTTCCAGCTTCGCTCCATCCAGGTAGACCGCGGTGGTCTCCCCCATCTTGAGCGCCATCATGAGATGGGTTCCCTGCGCATCGGTGGCGGTATCTGCGATGCCCAGTTGGGCTTCGGGGGCCGAAAAGACGACCTCCTCTGCAACTTCGGCCGCCAGCAGACCCGTTGGCACCAGCGTCAGAAGCGCTGCAACTCCCAAGAACTCAGATAAATGCGTAAGGCCGTATGGGTGTCTCGTTTTCATTGGGCTATCTTAGTCAGGGCAAGGGGCGGGTGGAAGGGAAAACCCGCTTCGCAGCCCCTTCCAATCGGAGCGCCTCGGGTATAGTCTTGCGCCACCGGAGGAAGCCCATGAAACGAATGCTTCGATTGTTAGCCATTGCCGTGTTGTGCCTGCCAGGCGCCGTCCTGGCACAGGATCTGTATTATGACGTCCCCATTACGGAACTCTCCCTGGTCGACGGAACACTGCCGGCCACGAACGGCCCCGACGATCCCGAGGAGTACATCGACCTGGAGCAGCTTCGATACCTGCCCAGAGTCACACTGGATGGTCCGGGTGAGGGTTTTGTGACGTTCGCCTCGGGAATCGGCCCCTTCTGGTATCAGGGCTGGTCGGGTCCCGAGACCTCCCGGCTGGTGGTCCAGTCGCCCCAATCCCCCGAAGTCACCGGCACTCTTTACTGGTCCACCCGCGTGGGTACCAAGATCGTGCCCATCAAGTTCAAGCTGCAGACCAAACAGGCCAGCCCCAAGGCCGAGGCCCTGTTCTGGGATGTGCGGCGTCGATTCTACGAGGCCCTCTCCAGTCAGGGGGTTCCCGGCGGAGCCTGGTTCCGACTTCAGGCCCTGAAAAGCGCCTTCCTGGCCAAACAGAAACCCGGCACAAAACCCGCTCCGGCGCTGCTTGGACAGGCCTTCGACCCCTGTGGATTCGTTCAGCAGAACCAGCGCTTCGGCAAAGCCGGCTGGGAGGACAGCATCGACTTCATGGACGGGACCCAGGCCCTCTCCGAAAACCTGCGCCTGTCCGATTTGATTTGCCCCAGCCCCGGGCAATCCACCTGGGTCCCTCTGGACCAAGTCGAGGGTGTCACCGTGGCCCCGGTGGATTGGACCCCTCACATGCCCTTCTCGCCACCCAGAATCGAGTCGCTGGCCATGTGGATTCCCTCGGACAACTATGCCCTGCTCTTCCCCTCCTTCGAAGCCATGACACGACTCATGGATGAGGCGAATGTGTATGGCACGCCGCTTCTGCCCGGCTTGCGGGGCGTAAGCCAGGATGCCGACACCCGCAATCGATACGAAAAGCAGCTTTGCCTGGAGGTCAGTTGGGCCGCCCGCCAACTGGGCCCCGAAGTCGTCAAATCCGTGGCCTTCACCGGGGCAGACCCCTTCATTCTGTCGGGAAGTGATGTGACGGTCCTTTTCGAGGCCCGCAGCCCCGACACCCTGGAGGGCTACGTCAAGACCCGTCAGGGACTGGTTGCCAAGGATAATCCCGACGCCGAGGTCCGTTCCGGCACGTTGTGGGGCATCGCCTGGTCGGGTGTCGTGAATGCGGAC
>CAYTWV010000389.1:2904-4766 GCA_964442235.1 uncultured Myxococcales bacterium
CTCGTATGTCGCCCGCTTCGAGAACGTCGTGCTGGTCAGCAACTCGCTTGTGGCCCTGGAACGCTGTATCTCTGCTTCCCAAGGCCGTATCGAGCCCCTGTTGTTCACCGAAGAGTACCTCTTTTTCCGAGAGCGTTATCCGCTCTCCGAGGAAGAGAGTGCCCTGCTGCTGGTCACGGACATGGCGTTGCGAAAGTGGGCCGGTCCCGCCTGGCGAATCGCCGACTCCCGCCGCAGCCGCATGGCCGCCATACTCTCCAACGCCGCTGCCCAGTTCACAGAGTCCGAACTCTCGGGCCAATGGCCAGCGACTTCCTTGCCGACCAAAGGCAAGAAACCCAACAAGCCCAAGCCGAAACCCAAGGGAACCGAAGAGGCGACCCCCGTTGTGGCCCCCGGCGACTCGTGTTACCCCGTCGTCACTCAAATCCCCGAAGCCAACCTGTTCTATATGAACCCGAAACAGCGCCTGAGCGGCCGTTATGGCACCTTGGGCTTCTTGACCCCCATCGTCGAATTGGCCCCTCAGGCAGCACTCAGCGAAGAAGTGCGGGCGTACGGAATCTTCCGAGACCGCTACATGGGCATCTGGCGCGGCGTCTTTGACCCCATCGCCATCAGCTTCTCGGTTTCGGAAAAGAAGATCAGCGCCGACGTCACCATTTTCCCCCTGGTAGCGACCACGGACTACGAGGAGATGAGCGAGTTGACCCGCAACAACCAGCTCCCCGACAAGGTCCCCTTCCCCGAAGAGTCCATGGCCATTCTGGGCCTCTCGCTGGATCCCGAATCGAAGACCGTCCGAGAACTGAACAGCTTGCTGGGAGTCATGATCCCCTCTGCGGGCCGCACGGGCATCTCCTGGCTGGGTAAGTGGTTCCGAGTTTACGCCGGGGACGACCCCTTCTGGGCCGAACTGGCCGACGTTCCCGACGAGAAGTCCGTGGAGCGTTTCTTCGAGCAACAACTGTACCGATTGCCCGTGGTCATCGAAGTTGCACTGGCCAGCCCCATGGGAATGGCCACCTTCCTCACCTCGGTCCGGGCCTTTGCCGAAAGCACCGCCCCGGGCCTGCTGAAATGGGAATCGGCCACTCACAATGAACACCCCTATGTCATCATTCGAACCACCGAAAGGGACATGGCCGGCGTGGCGCTTGACAAGTTGGCCCTCTATTACAGCACCGCCAACAATGTCTTTATTGCTTCGCTCAACGAGACCCTGCTGAAAAAAGCCATCGACCGACATCTGGGCAAAACCGCCGCCGCAGCAACCAGTCAGGAAGATATGAACGGGCTGCACTTCTTGGGCGCCTCCATGGGCCTGGCGGTTCACTACCGCTTCCTGGAGTTGCTCAACGCCCTCACCAAACGAGAGATCTCTCGCATCGAACGGGAAACGGCCTTCTTGGCCCTCCCCATCCTGAATCAGTGGCGCAAACTCTTTCCCAACCAGGACCCCATCGACCTGCATCGGCGTCTGTTTGGCATTACCCTGCTAGCCCCGGGGTACGGTCAGTATGTTTGGAACGAAGAGTACCAAACCTATGAATCGACCGTTCACGGCTTCCCCGGCAAAGTAAAAGAAGGCCCCGGCGCTCTGCGTCCCCCGTTGGAATCCCTTTCCACGGCCAACTGTGGTCTGACCTTCGAGAATCAAGGATTGCGCGCCCGATGCGAAATGACCCGCCAGGCGGGTGCCCGCAAATAGCAGCGCCGCCCCGGCGCACGCCGCCTCCCGCACCCCCTTTTCCCGCCGTGATTTATGGGATGACCCGGTGTGTCTGTGCCACGACCGTGAGGGGCTGTCGAAAAAGTCCACTGGTTGGGGGGACGGAGTGTACTAGTACGAATCGACCCTG
>CAYTWV010000390.1:0-348 GCA_964442235.1 uncultured Myxococcales bacterium
GCTGAACTGACCGCTGCCGTGGGCGACATCTTGCTGAAGATCCGTTCCAATGAACCCGCCGAGGTCCGCACCACGGTGACGAACCGAACCGAGACCTTTGCGGACAAGCAGTATCAATTCAACGCATCGTACGCCGGGGCCGCCTGGAGCCCTCTGGATTTGGTTGGCCATTTGGACCAGTTCATTTTCCGCTGTGACCGGGAATGCCGTCCAGAGAATTGGGACGGTAGCGCATCGGTTTGCGAAGTGGTGTCGCTTTCGGACGCTCTAAATGAGCGAGGCGACGACCGAAGTCTTTTCACTCAGACCGGCGGATATTTCGACGAGTCTGATAGCAGCAACCTGGTT
>CAYTWV010000390.1:358-4764 GCA_964442235.1 uncultured Myxococcales bacterium
GCCGGACCGTGGGACGAGGTCGATAGCAGCAGGCTGGTGCTCTCGGCGGCGGCGTTGGGTATTCCGACAACAGGCGAACTGCCCAGACTGGATCCGTTTACCCTTCCCACCGGACAGAAGATTTACTCGGGTCTGGTCCTGGGTGATGCCTCCAGCCCGTCAGTGAGGATGGAGTACCGCAACCAGCTAATTCGACTGGTTCGAGGGGATACGGGTAGTCGCCGTGAGGGCATTCGAATGGGGGCCATTCTCCATTTTGAGCCCACGTTGCAGCAGAACCTGAAGATCCTTCGTGTGCCGATTCCTTCCTTCGAACTGTATCGGCGAAAGCCCGAGATTGTGGACCGGCCGACGGTGTTGTTTGCGGGCACTCATGACGCTCAGATCCACGCATTCCGCGTGGACCGAACCAAGGGACTTCCGGAATCCGAATGGGGGAAAGAGCTCTGGTCGTTCATCCCGAAGCATTTGCTTGGCCAGTTGAATCAATTGGGCAAGGGGGCTCCCTTCCTGATGGACGGCACACCCACAGTGGGCGAAGTGTTGCTGAATCGTGAGGATGCGTTCCCCGATGCGGTCGAAGAGTCGGAGCTTTGGCGTTCCGTGCTGGTGACGGGATATGGCGGCGGAGGTCGCGGGTATGTGGCGCTGGACGTGACGGATCCGACGGATCCCAAACTGCTCTGGGAGGTTTCGAACACCGAGAAGTGTACCGGCCCCGCCAGTTGGAGTGCCCCGGGCTGCTGGTCCTCTACGGCCTTCCAGAACCTTGGTTACACCTCGGGGGCACCGGCTGTGGGATCGGTTTTTGTATTCCGGAACAACAAGTATGCGCAGCGTGGTGTGGCGTTGTTGAGCGGTGGCGGGGCAGTCGCCGGGCAGACCGAATCCGGCAAGTCCGTGTACGTGGTGGACATTGCGACAGGCGATCTGCTGGCCGAGTTCTGCAACAGTTGTGGCAACGTGGTGTGGGACCAGAAGCAGACTCCCACGGGCGGCGGTACCATCAAGGCTGGCCTCGATTGTGCCGTGATGGGACATTTTGCTGCCTATGACTCGTTTATCGGCGGGCTGATTACGCGGGCCTTTGTGGGTGACTCCTGTGGGCAGTTGTGGCGCCTGGACCTCTCTTCACCCAACCCGCAGGACTGGCGAATGGTGTTTTTCCACGATGCGTGGCAGCCCACCATTGCGGGGCTAAGCAAAGCGAATCACCCCAAGCGTCCAATCCAATGGGCGCCTGCCTTGGCGTCCAGTGCGACGGCGGGCCAGTTGAACATCCTGGTAGCAACCGGTGAACCAGGGGGCGGTACCCGTCAGCCGAACAACCGGGACCGGCTCTTCTCGTTGAGGGAATTCTGGACTGGGGCCAGGTATGAAGCCCGAGTGAACTACCAACTGCAGTTGAGTGCCAACGAGATGACGACGTCGTCTCCCATGGTGTTTGACATGGTCGCATACTTCACGACGGTGGTGGGCACCGGCAGCTTCTGCGACACTGGGTACGGCCGCATCTGGGGCATTGATTACGATGGTATTGGGGGAACCGACACCACGGTGACCGACGTGATTCCCATGATGGACGTGGATAGCAACCCCTTGACCAATGACATCATGCCGTATGTAGAGTACGCGACTTCCAAGGCGTTGGGCATGCAGATTGTGCAGCGCCCCACGTGCTTCGAGACACCCGACGACTATGAACCCACCTCGTTCATCGATGGTAAAGAGGGAGCGACTCCGCCCCCCATGGGCACCTGGGAAGAGGAGTCTAAGAATGGTACCAGCCCAAGCGGAACCACGCAGGGCTACTCATTCTCCGGTTCCAAGGCCGGCAGCATGGAGCTTGTGGTCCAGACAGGAGAAACCGGCAGTACGACTCCGAACATGGCCGTACCGGATGGCGCTGGGGCGTCGACTACGGGCAACAAGGCGGCCCAGAAACTTGCGACTCCGGGCCAGACGGTGTTCTCCATGTCGTGGGGACTCTTGTTCGACTAAGGAGGCTGGCGTGTACCTGGAGCGACACCGACAATGGGCCATGGTAACTGTGCTGGCGGCAGCGATGGGGTGTTCCGAGCCAAACACGACGGAAATCACATCGCCCCCCGGCGTGGAAAAAGTGGAGAAGGAAGTTCCCAAGCCGTTGCCCGCAGTGGAAAAGGTCCTGGCTGCAGCAGAACCCACAGGAAAGGAGAGAGCGCCGGAGAGGTTCGAAGGCACTGTTCCGGTGCCCTTGATCAGCAGGGTCACGATGGAAAACGGCGGGACGGTCAATGTTTCGGTGACTCAAACCGTGGAAGAACTGCGGCGCTTTTATGTGGAACGGGGTTTTGAGCCCGTGGACCATCCCGAAGGATTCGCTGTGTTTATGGGTGACAAGGGGCCCATTGTGCAGGTATTGAAGGGAGTGGGACCTCGGTCCGAGATTGTAATCATCCAAGAACTGGTCGACCCAAATCCTCCGCCGGAGCGCCCCGCCACGCCACGGCTGACAGGGTCCGAGATTCTCAAGATTCAAGAGCGCCTTCGTGGCGACGAACCCACCGAAAAACTTCCCCAGCCCCCCGACTGGGAGAAGTAGACCCCGAAACCCAAATCACTACTGAGGTTGACCGGACCGGCGGCGGATGCTACAGGTGTAGGGTCTGGAAATTCTCGAAGAGGGATACAAGATGAGAGCACTGCTGGCTTCCACATTGGTTCTGTTGTTGTCCTGGCCGTGTTTGGCGACGGAGACTCGAGTTCGCTCGTTGGGGGGCGCCGAACAGCAGTTTCTGGTGCTGGATGAATTCAACGTGCTGCACCTTCCCGCGACTCTGGTTCTTTTCCCCAACTTGACCTATGCGGAATTTGCGGCGGTGTGGCCCGACTCGCAGGACGACACGGGCCTGGGTCAGTATGGCGGTCTGTTCGCCTTTCACTATGCCCTGTCCACCGATACCGTTCTGGCATTCTACGGTTCCAGTTCGCACCGAAGCGTTCTGGGGAGCGCCGTGGAGTACATCGGCGACTGGTCGGGTTCCGACATGGAAGACGACGAACTTTTGGGCGAGGCCTCGGTCAGCCGGGCAGACCACAAGGGCACGCTGATGCTGGCTCACCGGATGGGAGACGTTCGATTGGGCCTGCAACTGGGATTCTGGGGACGAACGACCAGCGTGGATGCTCCCGAGTCGCAGCAGATGAATCGTGGCGGCTCCCAGTTTGAGGCGGGTGTGGGCCTGGGATTTGATTTGCCGGAGGCTCAGTCCTTTGACCTTGCCGGTTCATTCTCGATGGGATGGTTTGACGACGATCGCTGGGTCGTTCAGGGCGGCGACTCCTATCTGGCCACGCGCCTGGATGTGTCGACGGAATGGAGCGCCAAACTGTTGGCTCGGGGGGTGCTTAAGTTGGGAAGCGAGAAGATCGTGCCTTTTGCTACCGTGGGGCTTGGTGGCGGTGGCGTAGCCTGGAATCAGGATGTGGCCGACGCCCCGGATGTGTCGGTTTCGACTCTGTTTATCGCCGCTGGCACCAATCTGGTATTGCAGCCGTTGGAGGGCGTATTTGTGATGCCCGGGGTGGGGTTGCGCTGGGGGTCCCAGTCACTTGAGGATGGTGGCGACACCCAGTTGGGCACCACGGTCTTGAATCCCTACGTGGGAGTGGCGGTGGATGCCAGAGTGGCCACCTGGCTGGCGCTGCGATTTGGAGCTCGCCAGAACCTCACCTGGACGGGGGCCGAGGCGGCCACCCTGGAGATGAGCGGCAGTGACACGGACACGGAGATGACCTTGGGCCTGGCCGTACGTCTGGGGCAAGTGGATGTGGACTGGATGGTGAACCCTCGGATGCTGGTCGAAGGGCCGGCGGTCTTGTCGGGCAGCAACGCAGCGGTCCCGTTTGCGACCCAGGCATCGGTCAAATTCACCTGGTAGCCGTTCAACGGGCTCTTCGAGCCCATCTGCGTTGGTCCAAATTACAGCACGATAGCGATTTGAACATCCAGAAGGTTGGTTCCGCTGGGCCCGATGACAATCAGGTCTTCAAGGGCCTCGAACAATCCGAAGGAGTCGTTTCTGGCCAGGCACTCCTGAGGCGAGAAATCGAGAGATCGGGCCCTGGCGAAACTATCCCCAAAAGCGATGGCGCCGGCAGCACGAGTAGGTCCGTCAATTCCGTCTGAGGCAGCGCTGAGCAGCCCGATTCCTTCGGTTCCCAACAGGGTGTTGAGGGCGGCGAGAGCCACTTCCTGATTACGCCCCCCTTTGCCTGGCCCTACAACCCGGACGGTGGTTTCGCCACCGCCGATGATGCATGCTGGTGCCGCTTGGGGCATGCCGGTTCGCTTGATGTCCAGGGCTCGTTCGGCCAGGGCCTTGCCCACGCTGCGGGCTTCCCCGCAAAGGCACGTCTCGAGC
>CAYTWV010000391.1:0-3878 GCA_964442235.1 uncultured Myxococcales bacterium
TGGTCCCGCCACACACGGCCACCGCATCACTGCACGTCAGATCCGCTGTCTCGGACTTCTTGCACGAAGGAACTGCGACCAGTCCAGCCAATATGACTCCGAGCAAGAACATCGTCCTACCGCAAGGCTTACACATCTCCCCTCCCAATGGCATCGACCGGGTCTTTGGTACCAGCCCAGACCCATGTTGCTTGTGTGGGGCTAAGACTAGCCAAAGGACTTGGGGCCTGTCAACCGGATGGTTTGACCTTCTGCGCCGTCTGCCCAGCCCTTGTAACCGTCTCCAGTTTGTGGCACTGCTGATTCGTTGACCACACTCTGTCCCATCCCGTTCTTCTGTGCGGAGGTCCCCCATGCGAAGTCCCCTCCTGGCGGCGGTCATTCTTGCTTGTACCGTTGCTCCCGCCGCTGCCCAGCAGCCCGAAAAACTCACCCAGAGCGAACTGAGGAATCAGATAATCGAATTGTGTCCGGCGGTCATGGATGACGCGGTCAAAGAGGCGCTGGGCCGACGCGACGCCACCGAGTTGGCTCGTTTGATCCCCATCTTCAAGAACTGCGGCGAAGCCACCAAAGCCGCACAGAACCTCGCCGATTTGCCGCCAACCCGCGTGGACTACAAGACCATTCTTGGCGAATTACAGAGGGGACTTGCCGCCGAATCCAGCCTGGAGCTTACGTTTTCCCCAGAGTGTCGCCCGGCCCGCTTGAGCCTGTTCGGTTGTACCCTTGAGGAACTCCCCATGGCCGAAGTTTGCTCGCAGCAACTGTCCGGTGCCTTGCGTACCGCTCAAGAGGCCATGAAGACGCTGGATACCCTGCAGACCGAATTCCCCGGGGTTTGGTTGGAAGGCCTGACGATACGGACCTCGCTCACGTTCGGCGGACAAGTGGACCTGGGGGCGGAATGGGTCAACCACGAGGGAAAACCCAGCCAATGGGAAATCATGGAGGCAGAGATTCGACGCTTGGTAGTGGGGCTTCTGAGTATGCCGGATGTGGCGCTGGGTCGGCGGCTGCTTCGACAGACCTTCCCACAAGATTCGGACATCGGGGTTATGCCACCGCTTTGGTCACCAGGGCTTGTGTTGTGGCAGTTTCTGGACGCGCTGGCCTTGGCCCAGGCCGACACCAAGGGGACCGTCAGGACCGTGCACCCGGAGGCCGGTTTTCCGGGCACGCCTATGACACTACGCCCGGGATTCAGTGGGGGGCCCGTGCCCCTTTTGGCCACGCTGGTCTATCAGCAGGGCCAGGCACGGCTGGAATCGGGGCGCTGGCAGGCCCCAACCATCGAGGTCAGGCTTGGCGATTTAGGCGAAGAGTTTGCTGCCGCCCTGGCAACGGCTCTTTCCGAACAGCCCTGTATGCACGAGGTTCAAGTGGATGCCCAGTATGGAGCCGTGACTGTTTCATTTGCTGTGCGTTGCTCGGGGCCGTACGCCAGGCTCTCTTCGACCCGCCGCAAGGCCATCGAAACCGAGTTGTTCCAACCGTGGAACGACTACGCCAAGAAGGTGGCGGAACAAGAGACGAAACAGGTAGCCCTGCCTGGCGAACCGTCTCAAGGCGCTTCGCAAGAGGCCGACCAGGAGTCCTTTCCCCCATTTCCGGAATGGGTCCTGTGTGAAGAAGGCAAGGGGTGCCGTGTGGACAAGGTGATTCTGGCCCGGTATCTGGGCGACTTGGGTCGTCTTGGGCGCAGCGCCAGGGTCATCCCGAACTATGACCGCGAAATGGGCACGTATGCAGGATTCAAGTTGGTCGGCGTCAGGCCGGATTCCCTGTACCGTGCCATCGGGATTCGGTCCGGCGACATTGTGCTGCAGGTGAACGGCCAGGAACTATCGACGCCGGCCAAGGCGTTGGGCATTTGGGATTCGTTGGCCGGTGCGACTCAAGTGAAATTGGCGTTGATGCGCCAGGGCCAGCCCTACGAAATCGTGATTACCATCGAGGAAGGCCTGTACAAGGCGAAGTGACCTTGTGCGATTGTGAAATATAACTAATTTGTATGCGAATGAAACATCGTTAGAGCGGCCCGCCAGGTGAGCCTGTTCAGGATCGCTATTTCCCCAACTCCACAACCACCCGAGCCAGGAATTCCGGCATGATCTCGCCCGTGGGGTGAGGCGCCATCTCCAACCCCGTCTTCCCATGAAGCTCGGCAATCTGGTCCGCAATGGACGAAGGCAGCGACGTCCCCTCCAACTTCTTCCCCAGCGCCATCAACGCTGTCAGGCCCACGCTTCCATACTCGCCAAACCGTTCAATGTGTCCCTTCAGGTTCAGCAAAATGCCTGGATGAAGAGCGCCGGCCACAAGCAGGTCCGGAACCTCCTTCATGCGCATGAAGGTTTGCGACAGGGTCCCTTTTTCAGTCTGGAAGGCCACGCTGTCTTTGCTGTCCCAAGCCGTCCAAAGTTCGCCTATCTGAGCCTGCAGTGCGGGGGCCACCGACGGAGAGATCATGTCCGAATTGCACATGGATGCCATCAATTGCAGCGCCGGGCCCGCCGTGAACCCTGCATAGAACAACGAGGAGTTTGCGGAACTGGCCTGCGGAACGTACGCCGCTGGATTCCAGAGGTAGTCTGCGATGGTAGCCAGGGCCGGCAGCGAGCCGTACATGTCCGTGGCAGCGTTGAAGGCGATGGCTGGCAGGGTCGAGGGCAGTGAAGGATCCCGGCCCTGAACGGGACCAAGGTGGATGTAATGTTCGCCATACATCAGCACCATCATGTCGTTGACCGGATAGTTGTCGCCCAGAATGGGCAATTCGCCTGCGACCTCTTCGAACTTTGCGACGTCGGCCTCAGTCACCTTCCCGGACCCAATTTCGGGCCCGGTCCAGCCATATTCCCAATAAGGTTGGAGGCTTGCGGATATCTCTTTGAAGTCAGTCTGAAACTCTGGATGATTGTTGTAGTACTCGTGAGGGGTCAGAACAAGGCGGATGCCGGGGTGGCGTTTCTGGATCTCGGCCCCAAATCGTTGAAGCCAGTCGATTTGCCCTTCGGTATAACGGGTATAGACCTCAGCATCTTTGGTCGAGAGCACCTTCTCGAGGTCATCAAACCCAATCAGCAGGCAATCGGCGCCCCGCTCCACAACTTGACTCATCTTGTCGGCGATGGTCTGGATGTCGGCGTCGTTGCGAAAGGCCACGGGCCACAGGCAGTGAATCTGCCAACACACCTGCATATGCTGGCGGGTGGCCTCTGCGATCAGGTCTTTGATGTAGTTCAACTCGGCCATGGGGTAGGGGGTGGGCCAGGCAAGGTTGATGTATCCGTCGTCTTTGGGGCTGTACAAATAGAAGTTGAATTTAAGGTTGGCCAACTCTCTCATCATGGCCAGGCGGCCCTCTTTGCTCCAGACTTTGCCGTAGAAGCCCTCCAGGACGCCACGCATCTTGCCCACGGGTTGGTCGAAGACTTCGGCCTCCATGATGGAAGCCTTCTTTTCCAGCATCAGTTGCTGCAACGTCTTCAGGGCATAAAACACCCCGTCGGTGTCCGGGGCAAACAGATGGGCCTGAACCCTCCCCGAAACCTGGTGAACCCACAGATAGTGGGCCCCCGAATTGCCATTCAACTTGGGCAGGGAACATTCATCGTGAACCTGCTGAAATTCAACGAAAGTATGCACAAACACCTGCAGGCCGGCAGGCTTGGAATCCTGCGATTGCCAGGGGGCCAGATGCCCCAGAACCTGCTGCGCTTCCCGCATGAAAAGAGGAAGATCGAGTGCGCGCAGAAGGTCTTTGCTGCCCTGGGTGTAGATTATCGCGTGGTCAGCGACGAGACGATGGATTGGTGGGAGTCCGATGCGATGCAGGGGAAGATGGGGGTGTGAGATTTGATAGCAAAATTTCT
>CAYTWV010000391.1:3888-4755 GCA_964442235.1 uncultured Myxococcales bacterium
CAGGCTTGGAATCCTGCGATTGCCAGGGGGCCAGATGCCCCAAAACCTGCTGCGCTTCCTGCATGTCCGCCTGGGCCAGGCCGGTCATTTCATAGGTTGCAGGGGCGATGGCTACCAGTCGGTCAGGGTAGGGGGCCGAGGACTTAACCGGATCCCCAAATAGATAGACCCTTTGGGGGCGGGGGATCAGGTAGGACTCTTGTTCGTCAAGCCCAGATGGGCAAAAGGCCTTGGGGTCGAATCCCTCCACCGCATCGCCCTTCGTTTCCAGCCCCGAATCGTTCTGCGCATCGTCCATCGAGCTGTCGGAGGAATCGGCCAGGTCAGGGTAATAGAAAGCATCCTTGGGCGGCGTTTCCCGCTTATTCGAATCCGTGCCACACGCCAACAGGCCTGCCATTGCAAACAATGCTGCCCAACCGAAAGTTTTGGTCATTCCTCACCCCCAGGCACTCCGTATACCAGAACGACAGAGGTTGGGACAGAGGGAGGATGGAGGAAGGAGGAGGGATCGGCGGCGCTGCGACTCCCGGCGGGGTTGGGGTTTGGGGAAGGGGCAGCCGCCACTTCCCCATTGACAATCCCACGGCGAAGCCACCGGAGAGAGCGAAAAGGAAGGGGTCAGGGGAAGTCCTCTTCCCCTCCCAGGCGCGGCAGCGGTCTCTCGCCACGCATCCAGCGCTGCTTTCCCTGCTCCGCTGCCGGGCACGGCCCGAACAGCGGCCCATCCACCACCGCTGCCGGGCACGGCCCGAACAGCGGCCCATCCACCACCGCTGCCGGGCACGGCCCGAACAGCGGCCCATCCACCACCGCTGCCGGGCACGGCCCGAACAGCGGCCCATCCACCACCGCTGCCGGGCACGG
>CAYTWV010000392.1:0-4752 GCA_964442235.1 uncultured Myxococcales bacterium
ACAAGGCTCCGAGATTCCAGCAGTACGTGGGGGCGACGCCCTTCGATGATTTGGAGTATCGATTTGTGGAGTGGATGCGAGATGTCCCGGTTCTGGGCGACCTGGAGAAGCCCTTCCTGGAGATGGTGGTGGGGGTGCTTCGCCAGGATTTGTTGGCGGGGCAGGGGCGCACACGTCAGCTATATACCCTGTCGAATGACTTGCCGTACACCAAGCTGTTTGCTCCCCGACTGGCGGCCGAGGCGACAAAGATTGGGGAGACGATGTTGGCGTGCCCCCGTTGTATCGGCCAGGTTGCGCAGTATTTGGAATTTTCGTTGGAACGTGGGAACGACGCCGCCTTGTTGCTGGCCAAAGCCCACGCGTTTTCGCCACTGGATCCAAGCAGCCTTCGGTATCTGGTGGACTTGTGGTTACGGTTGAACAAACCGGAGAACGCCGTCCCGCTGGCCGCTGAACTGGTTACCCGTTCTCCCGACGACCTGTCTGCGCGCCTGATTTGGATGGAGGCCACGGCCAAGGCCAAGAAGGGCGCCGACGCTGCCCGGATTCTGGCCGAAACCGAGCAGAAATGGCGAAAGTCGGCATGGTGGTCGGCTTCCGTCGCCGGAGAAATCGGACTGTCTGCGACCCGTGCGGGGCTTTATGTCCAAGCCCAACCCTTGTTGTCCGAGGCCATTTCGGCCCGTCAGGCCACGGGAGGCCTGATTGGCAGGGATTCATTGATGGCTCAGTACCTGGTGGCCCGGTCCGAAGTGTTGCTGGCGCTGAAGAAGTACCGACCTGCGTTGGACGACGCTTTGACGGGGATGCTGGCGGCCGGTCCTGGCTCGTCGCTCGAGGTGCAGGGGCGCTCGGCAGCACGTTTGGTGCTGGAGAAGGTGCCCTCGCTGAAGCAGTTTATTGCCGAGCAAGAGAAACTGGAGGCCGAGTCCGGACAGGTCGTGGCCCTGCTGCATGTTCTTGCGGCCCAGGTCCTGTCTGACAAGGCAGAAACCGCCGAAGCCATTCGGCACTATCGGATTGCGGTGGAAACGAATCCCTATGATGCGAAGCTGCTTACCGAGTTCCTTGAATATGTCCGGGGACACGGTTCCAAGCAGGCTTTGGTCGAAGAAGCCGCGTCGGTTGCCAAACGCATTACGCTGCCCGCTTCCGTGTCGGCTCTTCTGGCTACGGCCTGGTTCGAACTGGGCAATACGGAGCAGGCGCTGAGGGCCCTGACGCATGGTGTCGAACTGGAGTCGGATCAGGCGGCTGTCCGGTTCGGTCTGGCGAATTCGCTAAAACCGCAGAAACGTGAGGAAGACTATCTGGGACAACTGGAGGCAGCGTACAAACTGGCCCCCAAGGATGGAACGATTATTGTGGCCTATTTGTTATAATGGTACGGCGACCACCGAGAGGCCGAAACGGTGTCGCTTTTCCAGAAGGCATTAGGTGAGAAGTGGCTTCCCGAGACCATTAAGGCTCAGGTCAACTTCTGGCTGAAAAATCTCAAGAAATAGTCGGCGGAAGATAGACCTGAGGAACCTCTTTCTCGGCGCGCTCGGTGACCCAAACGGGAATTCGGTCGGCCCAATAGAGGCCTTCGCCCGTGGGCCTTATTTGTTGACCTTCTTTGACCAAATGCAAATACGTCAATTCCGGTTCGAAGGCATGAACCAGAACCTCGAATCCCTCTGGGGTGCAGTGGGGCCGAATGCTGTCAAGGCTGAAGCCTTCGGAGGTACGAAGCCCCAGCATTAAGGTCTCTAGTACATGCTGCTCGTGGGTCAACACTTCAGACTCAAGGATTGATTCTCCAGATTTGGAGGCCTTAAGCCACCGGCCAAGCGAGGGTGGATTCCACGAGCGGGTGGTCCCGTCAAAGGAGTGGGCAGCGGGCCCCAGGCCCAAATAGGGGCTTCTGCGCCAATAGGCCATGTTGTGTTGGCACCGTAGTTCGGGGGTCTTGGCAAAGTTGCTGACTTCGTAAAGGTCCCATCCAAGTTCGCCAACCAGTGCGTGCACGCGGGCCAGGAAACGGAACTGTGCCAGGTCGCTGGGCAATCGCACCTCTTTGCGTTCACAACGATACCCCAGCAGAGTTTCGTCTTCCGCGGAAAGCAGGTAGCTGGCCAAATGGCCAACCCCGGCCTCCATCAGTCTCCGAACGTCTTTGGCAAACCCGGAGAAGAGTTGTTGGGGAAGTCCGTATATCAAATCCGCACTGACCCGAAGCCCCGGACGAGCCGCCGCTGCCTGAACCAGTTCAAGCGCCTGTTTGGCCGTATGTTGGCGTTCCAGGAACTTAAGTCTGGCGTTGGAAAGGGACTGGACCCCGATGGAAATTCGGTTGATTCCGGCCTGCTGATATTGCTCTAGCTGATCTGCACTTACGGTGCCCGGGTTGGCTTCCATGGTGATTTCTGCCTGGGCGCCCCACTGGTCGAACAAGGGGAGCGAGCGCAGAATTTTGCCCACACGTTTGGGGCCCAGCAGGGTAGGGGTGCCGCCCCCAAAAAAGACCGTGCGAGTAGACTCCCAGGACCAGGGCCGTCGGGAAACCTCTTTGATCAGCGCAGTGACGTATCGGTTCATGATGTCGTCATCAGGCGCTGCCAAAGAATAAAACGCACAATATGGACATTTTCTAAGGCAGAACGGTACGTGGATGTAAATGTGGGACATGGGCCCCTCCTCATCCAGGGCATGTCTGGCGAGCAACTGGCACCAAACGGCATCTGTGGCCCCGGGGTGTCTGTGCCACGACCGTGAGGGAGTGGGCCCCCGATTGATGCTCTTCGGGTGGCCAACCGTTTAGGGCAATCAATCCTTATCGGATTTGGTGCGCAGCACGGCAAGGAAGGCCCGCTGTGGGATTTCCACCGAGCCGAACTGGCGCATCTTCTTTTTGCCCTCTTTCTGCTTCTCAAGCAACTTCCGTTTTCGGGTGATGTCGCCGCCGTAACACTTGGCCGTCACGTCTTTACGATAGGCCGGGATGGTCTCTCGGGCGATGATCTTGCCGCCGATGGCTCCCTGGACGGGCACTGGGAACTGGTGGCGCGGAATCTCTTCGACCAGTCTTTCGCAAATCTCACGGGCCCGCTGATAGGCGCGGTCCTTGTGCAACAGCATGGCCAGCGCATCCACAGGCTCTTGATTCACGCGAATTTCAAGCAAAGCAAGCTGAGAGGCCCGGAAGCCGATGAACTGATAGTCAAAAGAGCCATAACCCTGGGTTACGGACTTGAGCTGATCATAGAAGTCGTACACGACCTCGGCCAGCGGCACTTCGACGCGCAGTTCGATGCGGCGTTCGCCCACATAGGAGTGGCGCAGGTTGGTGCCCCGGCGCTCCATGCAGAGCTTCATGACCGCACCCAGATAGTTCTCGGGCATGATCATGGTGGCATCGATGAAGGGCTCTTCGCTAAGTTGGATGTCCACCGGATCGGGGTACGAGGCGGGATTTTCCAACAGAATCACATCGCCCGACTTCAGTGTGATGCGGTACTGCACCGAGGGGGCCGTAATGATCAGGTCGATGTTGAATTCTCGGCTGAGGCGTTCCTGGGTGATATCTGCATGCAGCAAGCCCAGGAATCCGCAGCGGTATCCAAAGCCCAACGCAGAGCTGGACTCTTTCTGGAAATGCAGGGCGGCGTCATTCAGCTTCAACTTGGCCAACGCCTGTCCCAGCGGTTCATAGTCATCGCCACTGACGGGATAAAGCGACGAGAAGACCACCGACAAGGACTCCATGAAGCCCCGCAACGGCTCTGTGGCCGGCCGGTCTTCGGTAGTCAGGGTATCCCCGGTGGGGGTTTCCGAGACGCTTCGGATGCCGGCAATTACATAGCCCACTTCGCCGGTGCGCAGAACCTGCACTTGCTCACGATGCGGTCTGAAATGGCCCACATCCTCAATCTTGAAGGATTTGCCCGTGGACATCACCTGAAGCATCTGGCCGGGGGCCAGATTGCCATCCACAACTCGGGTATAGACGATGGTGCCGCGAAACGCGTCGTATTTCGAATCGAAAATCAGGGCTCTGGCGGGGGCGCTGGGGTCGCCTTTAGGGCACGGAACCCGTTTGACGATGGCTTCCAGCATGTCCGGGATGCCAATGCCGGTTTTTGCGGAACACAGCAGCGCTTCCGAGGGGTCCATGGCCAGTTCGCGATCGATTTGGGCTTTGACCCGCTCTACATCGGCTGCGGCCATGTCAATCTTGTTAATGACGGGGATGATGGTCAGGTCCAGTTCCATGGCCTTGAAGAAGTGGGCCAGGGTCTGGGCTTGGATTCCCTGGGACGCATCGATGACCAGCAAAGCCCCTTCGCACCCGGAAAGCGCTCGGCTGACTTCGTACGAGAAGTCCACGTGCCCGGGAGTGTCGATGAGGTTCAGCAGATAGTCCTGGCCATCTTTGGCTTTGTAGCGCATGGCCACGGCCGAACTTTTGATGGTGATGCCACGCTCTCGCTCCAGGTCCATGGAATCCAGAATCTGGTTCCGGAAGTCGCGTTCCGAGATGGTGCCTGTTTCCATCAGCAAGCGGTCGGAAAGCGTGGTTTTCCCATGATCGATATGTGCAATAATAGAAAAATTACGAATATGTTTCACGAGGTCCCACCCCTTTTGCGCTGCGCACTACACCACGTCGCGCCTCGAACGTCAAGTGCGCGGTGCTGTGGGCTTAGGGCCAGACCGGCAATAAGTGGTGCGCTTGGCGGCCAATGCGCCTCCGGCCGATGTGTTGCG
>CAYTWV010000393.1:0-4736 GCA_964442235.1 uncultured Myxococcales bacterium
CTACCGTCCCGCGGCCGCACGAGAGTATGAAATGTGACTGATTGCCAGTCAAGGACAGAAGCCTGGCTGGGTGTGATCGGTGGCGTGGCAAATCCGGAACCAGTCACGGGTAGGTCGTCGCATCAGTCACGGGCGGGTCCCAAGCCACCCGTGCAGCGCCCCCGCTCGGAACTGGTGCCCGAACGCCCCCTAGCCAACGGGGCTGTGGTTCTGTTGGCCGGGCTGATGCTGCCGGCTTGCGACGTGCGGCGCCGAAGCTAAATGTCGGGGGTTACCAACTCGTTGTAGCCCCGTGCTTCGCCAGGCTAGACTTCGCCGATGTCCTCGTTCCAGACGTCAGGATTCGCCTCGATATAGCCGGCAATCAGGTCCACGCACTCCGACGAGTCCAGGTCGACCACCGTCACGCCTCGCTCTCGGAGCCAGTCGATGCCGCCTCGGAAGGTTCGAGACTCGCCCACCACCACGGCCCCAATCCGGAACTGGACGATGAGCCCCGAGCAGTACCAGCACGGCGCCAGGGTCGTCACCATGATGGTGTCCTGGTACCGCCGCTGACGGCCGGCCTTCCGGAAGGCGTCAGTTTCGCCGTGTACCGATGGGTCATTTTCCTGGACTCGACGATTGTGGCCACGGCCCAGGACCTCGCCATTCGGGCCAAAGAGCGCCGCACCGATAGGAATCCCCCCCTCAGCGAGACCCGTCCTGGCTTCAGCAAGAGCCACATCCAACATGGCCCGGTAGTCAAGTCCCTCTTTCATGCTGAACCTCATCGGTGCGCCTTGTTGGACACTCATTCGGCATCCGACCCGAAACCAGCCTGCACTACGTCGCCCCATGGTACGTTCCGCCACCAAGGCGGGTCAAAGCCTTTGTCGCCGGGTGGGCTAGCGGCATGGATTTGGGCTCCAGCCACGACACCCATTGCGGGGCTTCGCAACGAACGCCTTTCCCGCATCCGTGGGCCCGACCTGAGCCCCCTGACAGCCCGGATGCCCCCCATGCCGGACAACGGGCAGTACATTTTGGACAACGCATAGGTGAAATTCCGGCTCTTCTTAGAGGATCTCCCGATTTCAGAAAGCTTCTATTCGGGCAACAATGGTCCCGATGCTAAGGGGGGTGACATGGACCTCAATCAACATTTCGAGTTGCCCGAAGACGACGGGGACTGGAACCGCGGTGAACAGAGACGTCTGGCTGCTCTGGCCGGGTTTGGCGAATCCATTCTGGCCCTGCTGTCGACCCTCGTCCCAACCAGCCATACCCTCCTCTTCGATATGGGCGGGGGAACCGGCGTCAGGCTGATTGCCTCCACCGGACCGCTCAATTCCGAGAGTATGGATCTCGTCCGAAATGGCCCCTGCCCGATTGTGGCATCCGTTGCCAAGGTGGGGAGCGTCATCCACCTGCCCCAGGTGGAAACCCACCCGAAGCACTGGGATGACAATTGGCCTGGGCGCCCCCCGTGCCTTTCCATGCTGGTTGTGCCACTTCGATCCGGGGGGGAAGTGGTTGGCGTTTTGGAAATGGGAGGGGAGCGAGTTGGCCAGTTTGGCCCAACCGCTCTGGATCTGGTCGGCCGGGCCATTCGGGTTTCCGAGCAAGCACTGGGGGCCATGGTGCGCATGGCAAGGGCTTTGGAGCGAAATGAGATTCGCACAAAGGATGTCTCCACAAGCGATGTGCCGGTATGGAAGTGGTCTGTGGCAACCGGTGCGCTGGAAACGAACCAGCCCCTTTATGACTTGCTTGGTTTCCTACCGATGGAAATTGATTCGAACATCGAAGCGTGGAGGCAGTTGGTTCACCCTTCCGACCGAAAACGAGTGGAAGAGGGGATGCTGACCCAACTGCTAGGGGAGAGTGGGGTCTGGCGCGCGGAGTATCGGCTTCTCACGAGTTCTGCGCGATGGAAATGGGTGTTTCATACCGCACGCGTCGCGGCACGGGACGACTCCGGAAAGCCTTTGTCTGCAACCGGAGTGTTGGTCGACATTACAGCCCTCAAGGAAGCCGAAGACGAGACCCGACTTCAATTGCAAGGGGTCCGGGACCGGTTTAACCAAGCAGCAGACGAAATCCGGAGGTTGACCATGGCAAATCGGCAGGAGATCGCGCAGCGAGAGGATGCCCAGAAGCGGCTCATCGTCTATCGTGATCGGTTGAGGCAGACAACCGAAGCCCTCATCCTGGCCGAGGAGAAGGAACGCCAGCGTATTGCTGCCCGGGTCCAGGGCGATATTGGTTTGGAGCTTTGCATCGCCCAACAACAACTGCGTTCCCTCGCATCCCGTACGACGCCCCCCGGTTTCGCAAGCGCTTTGGAGGATATCGACCGGAGGCTTACGAGCATTATCGAAAAATCGAGGACCCTGGCCGCCGACCTGGGGCGAGCGGCGCTGTACGAAACGGGCCTGGCCTCGGCGCTCAACGAGCTGGTTCAGAAGGCCGGCCTGGAGTTTGGCGTGGCGACCCGTTATTCCGCCGAGCCATTCCCCGATCCTCAGAGCCAGGACGTAAGAGTCCTGGTCTACGGGGCCGTAAGAGAGCTGATAGCAAACGCAATCAAGTCTTCAGCGGCCAAACACATCGACGTAACCTGCGGGACCAAGGACAACTCTATCGTCATCGAAGTGTCGGACGATGGCTTGGGGGCTCCGCCTTCACTGGATACCAATCAAATAGGAAACGACGACCACGGCTTAGGGCTGTTCGCAGTTCGGGAGAGAGTCTTCAGTTTCGGAGGCCAGTTGGCCATCCTGTCGCGGCCGGGTGGCGGTACCATCGTGCAACTGACCGTTCCGACTCGTAGATAGGTTCGCATGACTGTCGAAGTCCAGGGAGAGAACAGCTTCGTTACAAGGAGCTAGTGCTTCCGGGTGCCAAACCGAGACACGGCAGGCTTGACGAACTCGCACGCCCCCACATAGTGTGAAGGTTCGGACCAGAAGCCAGTTGTAACGCGCAGGTGGACGATGCAAACGACGAGAGATATTGGGAAGAACTGGCGGATGCAGGACCCACTCTCAAGGTTCTCTGGCCTGCTACTTCAAGCCACGACTGTGGAGGAAGTCGGCGCCGCCATGGACCAACTGAGGTACGAGCGGGGGTGGGCCGACAGGCTCCGTCTCTACAAACACACTCCGTCAGCCAACGGGCTGGCGTGCGTCTGGCAAGCCCACCCGAAGGGCCCTGGGGCCTGCGAACCGGCAGAAATTGAGGCCGCAGCAGCGAAGGCTATGGCCGGTGGCAACTCCATTTGGTGCGAGGGGCCCAATTCGGACACGGTGGTGGTCCCCATTGGAGTCCAGGGGAAGGTCCTGGGCGTAGCCATTTTGTCAGGCGTGCCCCAGGAATCGACCTGGGAGGATGGCAACGGGACCTTTATGGCCGCCTTGGAAATGGTTTCCCTGGCATGGGGCCGCATCGCCGCAGAAGGGGAACGTCGGGCCGAAGTCGCCCGATTCAAGGCCGTGGTAGAGGATCAATCCGAACTCATTTGCCGGTTTGATACCAAGGGAATCCTCACGTTTGTCAATGACGCCTACTGCCGGTATTTCGGCAAAACTCCGGAAGAGCTCATCGGCCATAGCTTTTTCCCACTGGTACCTGCTGAAGACCAACCCCGGATCGATGAGGCGATTGCAGGGCTGTGTGCCACCGCTCCAACCGTGATGTACGAGCACCGAGTCATCCTGGCTTCGGGTGACGTTCGCTGGAACCAGTGGACGGACCACGTCCTGTGTGACATCGACGGAACGATCCGAGAATACCAGTCGGTGGGCAGGGATGTGACCGACTTGATGAACCTCCACGAGGCTCTTCGGCAGAACGACAAGCAGTGGCGTTCCGTGGCGGAGATGTTGCCTGACGTGATCTATTTGTATGACACGATCAGCGACACGGTCCTCTATGCGAATCCCGCGTTTGAGACCGTTTTTGGCAGGACCCGCCAGGCGGTGATGCAAAGCGCATCGGTTCTGCGTGATTCCATCTACCCCGGGGATCAGGAGGGGGTGGCGGCCCAAAGGAAGGCGGGCGTCGGAACCACGACGGCAGCGCCCCTGGACTACAGGATTGTTCGGCCGGACGGAACGCTCCGGTGGATACAGGAGTTCTGTTTTCCCATTCGGTTCGGTGACGCCGATCGCCAAGTGGTCTGCGGCGTGGCACGGGATGTGACGCAGCAGCGCTATGCCCACCAGCGGCTGCGTTCCGAGAGGGACCTGGCCGTTCGATTGGCGACCTGCTCCGACCTGGAAGAGGCCTTGCAGACCGTGTTGGACGCTGCGCTACAGGTCTATCCGGCCGACAGCGGCGGTATTTACCTGGTGCGTGAGGAGCTTCACAAGCTGGTTCTGGTGGGCCACAGAGGGCTTACCCCCGACTTCGTGGATGCCACAAGCACCTTTGACCTTGAAGGTCCTCAAGGCTGCCTGGTGCGCAAAGGGACAGCGGTGTTCGAACCCTATGATGGCCGGCTGGCTCAGGGGGCGACCGGGGCAGATGTTCGAGTTTCAGAGGGGCTGATGGCAGTCGGAGTCGTGCCCATTGCCCACAACGGACGAGTCATCGCCGTGTTGAATATCGGGTCCCACTGTGCTCGGGAATTCCCCTTGGACACCCAGGAAGCCTACCGCTCGCTGGCGGCCCAATTCGGAGGCGTGCTGGCCCGGCTTGAGGCAGAGAAGGCGTTGCGCCAGAGTCGTGAGAACTTGCAAACCCTGTTCGAT
>CAYTWV010000394.1:0-3546 GCA_964442235.1 uncultured Myxococcales bacterium
AATTCCGCAAACAGGTTCGCACAAAACAGAACCACATCCTGCACCCCTGGAAACGCTCCGAACAACTCCTGGGCTGCCTTCAATCCTCGTTCTACGTCATTGAGCTGGTCGCAAAACAGTCTGGCTCTGTCCTTCAGCAACTCTTTGCGTTCGTCGATGCCCGCACTGCCGGCGAAATCCTCCAACAACTTCACCAGCTTGGCCCATTCCCCCAACTCCCGGTATACCTCGCGCAGCTCCTTGAATACCTCCTCCGAGCGTCGCCCTCTCATCACCTCTTCAAGCAGTGGAACGGCGTCCCCATAAGCGCCCAGCCGCGCATACGTCCGCCCCAATTCTTCCAGAACGCCCAATCGCTCGCCTTCAGGAGCGGTTGCCAGTTTGGCCGTCAGGTCCTTGACTCGCTGCTGCATTTCGAGCTCTTTCTTGTCCACCACCCTCAACCTCTCTCGTGCCTTGTCGGCAGCCGGTGAGTTCGTGTTTGATAAGTCGGTAAATATCTTCCTTGCTGCAGGAATGTACTCGGCCCCAAGGGCGACGAATCCAAGCTGCATGCAGGTGTCGGCATATCGCTCCGTGCCCTTCTCGGCAGCAGCCTTCCTCTTCAGCAAACTGATCAGAAGTAGCGGTTCTCCCGCCTCCCGCACCATGTCCGCAGCCTTGGAAGCCACATCTTCGCTGGGCAGTTGGCCAAAGGCCTCCGCAATCAGAATCAATGCTTTGTGTGGGTCCTGGCCTCGCTCAAACATCAAGCGCGCCAGGCGCACCTTCAATGCCGCGGCCATCGCCTCATCAGAGGTCTCTTCCAGTTGTTTCCCAAGAATCTCGACCAGTCGGTCCTGAAACTCCCACAGGAGACTCGCTTCGGTGATGCTCTCCACCACTTCCACAAGACCCTCGTATAGCCCGTCGAAGTCGTTCCGCTGCGCAAAAAACGCCACGACCGCTTCGCTAGCCGCCTTGTCTGTGGGAGACTTCTTCAGCTTCTCCAGCAGTTCCTGCTTACGCGTCATCCGTAGCCCTTCCGGTGGTGAGACGGGGCTGAGACCCCAGATTCACGCCACTCTAGCCCGAAAACCGACTCCCTTCAACAACTACGGCAAGCTGTGGCTCCATCCAGAACCAACCACTTTTGCTATGGAGCTTTCCTCCACTCGCACACCTGGCAAAACCAGACACCGTTCCACGGTTGCACCGTGCATTAGCACGCTGCCTTCACCCATCACCGAGCCCTCTCCCATCAGACCTTCAACCCTCGCCCCGGGCCCCACATAACTCCCTGCCCTGCCACCCTTGCCTGGACGGAAATCCCCCGGGCTCTGGCGACGAACCCACTCCCACGCGGGATCGCCTGCCAACACGTCTGTGGTCCACCCCCAGAGACGCTCCCATGTTCCCAAATCGCACCAGGCAAACGGCCGCTTCACGGCCCTGACCAGGCCCTCTTGGGCCAAGGGCCTCATTGCGCAGGAGACGACCGAACAGGGATGCTTTGGGAGCAAATCGTAGGCATAAGAAGAGAGAATGTACAGCCCCGAAAAAAGCCCCCACTCTTCGCCGCGTTCCTGCTCCCGCCCGATTTCGGTGACCCGCCCATCTTCATCCACTCGGGTGGTCCGCAAACTCGAGTGCGACGCACCCGACTCGATGGCCAAAGTCACCGGACCACCCCAACGGCGATGCGCCTGGCACAGCCCCTCGACGTCCCAGCCTGCCACCACGTCCCCATTCACGACCACCACGTCTCGGCCCTGGAATCGCCCGCTCGCCCACGCGATTCCGCCCCCGGTGCCCATCAGCTCCGGCTCAACGGAAATCTGGAATCGCACATGCTGAAAACGGGCCCCCAGTGCCTGCACCGCCGATAGGATTTGCGGGGCAAGGTGGAAGGCATTGACCACAATGTCCTGGATTCCCGCCGCCACCAAGGACGACACGGCCATCTCAAGAAGGGTTCGGTCAAACACCGGGAATAGGGGCTTGGGGGCCCATTGTGTGAAGGGCGCAAGACGACTGCCCAGGCCTGCCGCCAGGACCATGCCCACAAACCCCCGGCCCGCATCGGCAGAAGAGACCAACCCGGGGTCAGAATCTGCCCCTCCGGAAGGCCGGCGTTCAGCAGAAGGTTCGAAACTCATCGTGTCGTTGAATTAGAAGACTACCGAACAGTAGCCCACAAAATCGGTCGGTTCCCCAATGGGGACCACTTCGTAACTGGTCAGGTGCGTCAGCAACTCGCCATACTCCGAACCCATCAGACGGGCCGCAGTCACTGCCGCTGCCGCTGCACCGGGGCAACACGCATTGTAGTTGCTCAAACCCTCTTCCAGGCACCCTTGCGGATCCAGTGAAAGCAGTCGGTTGATGAACAGCATGTCGTTTTCGTTTTTCGCCCAACGATGCGCCTTCTCGCCTGTGCCGTAAGGCTCAAACCGATATCGCTTCCCGTAATGGGTCAAGTCCGTAGAACCCACAAATATCGCCGACAAATCGTGACGACGTATGAACTCCATGATCAGATCGACCACGTCTAAGATGATGTCCCGAGGTGGCAGATGCAATACTAAGATCTTCGCCTTCGGCATCAAATGACGAATCATAGGAAGTTGCACTTCCACGGTGGTGTCCGGTTGCCACGTGTTTTCGTCAGCCAGACGGAAGCGGAAGGCGCCGGTCAAGCCGCTCAGCAACTCCTGATGCGTCTCCACCGGCCCCAAAGGCGTCTGGAAACCCTCGTCCGCAAATATCAGCGAACGTTGGTATTGGTGCATATGCCCACCAAACAACACCACCAGGTCGGGCTCTCGTTGGGCCAGATTGACCCAGACATCATAGGCAATGGCCCCGGAGTAAAGCCAACCGGCATGCGGTACCACACCGGCAACGGGAGGCTTCTTCAGCCGGCGTGGCCGCTCCACCTTCTGACGGAACTCTGCCAGTTTGGCCTCTATCTGCTTCGCCGTGGCTGGATACCACGACCCTGCGAATGTGCTCTTCACCAGACCCATTCGTTACCCCTTCGGACGCTTCCAAAGCAGGCTATTCCTTACCTTAAAAGAGCTTCTTGGGTCAAGCATTTTCCTGGATGACACGCTGGAATCGCTGCTTCCGTGCGTTGAATCTACCGGTACACCCAACTCCCCAACGCCGATATTCGTCGGGCAAAGACCCCAAGCTCGCTGCCATCTTGAGGTGTGCTCTGCCACGCCACAACCCCAGACCCGTCGGCAAACGCATCCACCCTGGGGCGCCCTTGGTCACTGGCCCCATAGACGTTCATCACCACTTCGCTCCCAGCCGCCACACCCTGCGCCGAAAAACGCCGCATCACGACCGCCGTCCCCGACGCATCCTTTCCCGTAGAATGCCACACCACCACGTAACCCCCATCCGGAAGGGTCGCAACGTCTGCATACTGCTGGTTCCCCGATGCGGACTCATGTACCAGTTGCTCGGTGCCAACCTTCGCCGACACACTGAAACGCTGGGCATACACTCCGTCTTCGAACCCGTCTTGCAGGTTGCTGTGCCACACGGCCACAAATC
>CAYTWV010000394.1:3556-4391 GCA_964442235.1 uncultured Myxococcales bacterium
AAGGGGGCCATCCGGGGATAAACCTGATAGTTCATCGTGGTGCCGTCTTGCGACCAGGGGGCGTTGATCCCAAACTCGCCGCCCACTTTTGCCCCGCTGGCGTTCCATCGCTGTCCATACAGGTCCCAGGCAATTGCGCCGGCCGAATAGGAGCCCCAAAGCGTCACATATCCGCCTCCAGTCACTCCTACCACCGTGGCCATCTGCTGATCCGAGATGGTCTCGGTGTTCAGCTGGAACTCCTCCCCGGCCTTGGCTCCCTCTGCATCAAAACGCTGGCCAAAGGTCCCAAACCCCATACCATCCTGCCCCTGTCCCTCCCAAACCACCACAAATCCGCCGCCCGCCAACGATGCTACCGTCGGGAATCGCTGATCGTAGCTGGTGAATGTGTTGACCGGGAACTCCTGCCCCTGTTTGGCCCCGCTCGTTTTATCCCTTCCACCATAAATGCCGTTGAATCCCCCATCCTGCCCCTCACTCTGCCAAACAACCACGAAACCGCCGCTCGATAACGCGACCACAGACGGGGCCTTCTGAGCCGACAACTCATAACTGTTCACCAGGAATTCATCTTCCGCCAGGGAACCATCCGCAGGCAGAATTTTGGCCTTGATGGCCGAGGACAACGCGTCGCCCCCCATGTCCTCCCAAACCACCACATAACTGCCACCCTCCAGCGCCGCAACATCCGGCGTCTGCTGGCTCAAACTGGTCTTGTCATTCACCTGAAATTCCTGCAACTGCCCAGCATGACACCCGTCCCATTCCACCTCATTCAAGTCCTGGCACGCCATTCCCTCTCCCGGGCAAACACCCAGAACACAGGCCTTAC
>CAYTWV010000394.1:4401-4706 GCA_964442235.1 uncultured Myxococcales bacterium
ACCCTCTCCGCATGAGCCGCACTCCCCCCCGCACCCGTCCAATCCGCACTCTTTCACATTGCACGCCGTGAATTCGCATTGATACAGCAGGCACTCCTCGCCACAACCACACTGACCACAAAGGCTGCCACACCCGTTGGGTCCACACTCCTTCCCCTCACATTCCGGAATGCACACACACGTGCCATCCCCAGTGCATACGTGGTTCAATTTGCACGTGCCACAGTCGCCACCGCACCCGTCGCTGCCGCACTCCTTCTCGAGGCAGTTGGGCTGGCAGATACACTCCCCATCCACGCACAGTT
>CAYTWV010000395.1:0-4689 GCA_964442235.1 uncultured Myxococcales bacterium
TAGTAGAGTTCACCGTAGAGGGTGTGAGAATCGGCGGCATAGGTGATGTAGGTGGCACCGTCCTGGGAAGCGGACTTCGTGACCAGGAAGTTGGTGCATGGGGCCGCCAGGTTGGACCAGGCCAGGGTCAGGATAAGAGCAAAAACAGACAGGGACGACTTCATGATTCCTCCAAAGGGTCAACGTCTTGGCGCAGTCTAGACGGTGCGGCGTTGCGGGTAAAGGAGGGTGTGAAGTGGGGGCTGTGCGGGCGGGCCCAAAAAAGGGGCGAAATACGGGAAACGGCCTGCTATACTGGCCCGTCGGAGGTAGGCCATGACGGATGAGGGCAGGCGAGTGGTTAAGGGGACGTTGTGGGGAACTGCTCTTCTGGTTCTGGCGGTGGGGTGCAGCGGGGACAACAAGGCCGTTCCCGACACGATTCAGGAGGCCGATCAAAGGTCCGACGTGCAGGGCGATTTGGCGACGTTGGATTTAGTGGGGCAGGAGTTGACGGCAGTGGACGAAAGGAGTGAGGCGGAGGTGGTGCCGAGCTATCCTTTGGATGATACGCTGAAGTTGAACCATATACAGGTGAAGGGGACGCACAATAGTTACCACAAGATGCCGCCCGAATTGGCAACGCCGGAGTGGAACTATGAACATGCGCCCTTGACGGTGCAGTTATCGGAGTACGGGGTTCGGCAGGTGGAGTTGGATGTCCATTGGGAGCCGGGGGTGGGATTCAGGGTTTTCCACATACCGGTGTTGGATGACCGCAGCACGTGCGACACGTTTCTGGAGTGTTTGTCCGAGGTGAAGGCCTGGTCGGACGCCAATCCCTGGCACGTGCCTCTGTTCATCCTTGTGGAGCCCAAAGACGACATTGATCCGCCCAACAAGAAGATCGCCGGACACTATCAGGATTTGGATGCGGAGGTTTTCGCTGTCTGGCCGAGAGATCGTCTGGTGATGCCCGACGATTTGCGGGGCGAGTATTCGACGCTGCAGGAGGCCGCCAAGGCCGGGAACTGGCCCACGTTGGGGTTTGCCCGGGGCAAGGCGGTCTTTGTGATGTTGGACCATACGGAACATGCCCAGGGCTATTTGGCCGAAGACCCGCTGCAGGTGGGCCGGCCGTTTTTTATCATGGAGAATTCGGAGCAGCCGTGGACGGCGTTTTGGGAAGTAGGGCAGCCGTTGGGTTCGGAAGCGAAGATTGCGGGGCTGGTAGAAATGGGGTACATGGTACGTACGACTGCCGACAGCACAAAACCGGAGAATCTGGCTCTTAATCCGGAGAAGGCAGCGGCCGGGATAAGTTCGGGTGCGCATGTGATTTCCAGCGACTTCCCGGCGGAAGTGGCTGACGGATACTGGTTTGACCTGGAGGGCGGTTCCTCTCGATGCAACCCGCTTACGGCACCGTTGGAGTGCACACAAGCGGACGTGGAGATAGGGGCGGTCGGCAGCAATAACGAAGTTAGATGAGGTACGAGATGATGCGGTTATCGAGTCTGTTTCTGGCATTGTTTCTGGCGGTTGGCTGCGGTGGGGACGGGAATAAGGGAAGTGGGGAGCCGCTATTGGATTTGGGATGGGAGAAGGATGTCCCGTCGGAAGAGGATGGGTTGTCGGACTTGTCGCGTCCGGATGAGGACCGGGCCGAGCAGCCTGACACGACGGTTGTTCCGGACACGGTTCAGCCGGGCTCAAACGACTTTTATCCTTCGGCGGAATTGGGAATTCGGATCATGTCGCCCTCGTCGGCGGCGTGGGTTGGGGTAGCCGGAGGGGCCATCTCTGTGCGTGGCGTGGTGATGGGCAAAGTGAAGTCGGTGTCGTGGAGTTCGGATTCGGGTGGGTCTGGTGCTGCGGTGGGGACGCCCTATTTTAATTCGGGGATGGTGACGTTGTCACAAGGGGACAACCTGGTGACGGTGACAGCGACAGATGGGGTGCAGACGGTCAGTGATTCGATTCACATCACCTATTCGCCGGGGTTCGGTTTTGGGCGTCTTCGGGTAATTCCGGGCGGTATGTTTGTGGGGCAGAAAACCATGCTGCGTTTTGCGCAGGCCATGGACTCGTTCGGGAATTTCAAGCCGGAGACGCTGGTGTTGTGCGAGTGCACGGAGACGGGCATGTGCCTTGGCGGTCAGTTTGCGCTGACCGACGATGGTGACACGGCGACGTCGGGCGACGAAGTTCAGGGCGATGCGGTCTATTCGGCGAAGCGGGAGTTCACGAAGAATCAGCCTGGGAAACTATGCTTCCGAGCCATGACTCAGGTGGCTGCGGCGCAGCCCTATACGGCCGCCTCGGCGGTCGTTTGTATCGAGGTATTGGAGCACTTCACTTCGGCTCAGTGTGAAGCGTCGAAGAACGTGTTGAAGGAAGCCAAGACCCGGTATCAGGCGGGATTAGCGCAGGGCACAGGCATCGCTGTGGCGTCGGGGCTGGAGTATCTGCAAACGGCGCCGGGTGTGGCTCAGGCCGGCAGCAGCCCGGGTGGACATGGGTTGTGGGTTCGATTCCAGAATGGGGTTCTTGGGGCTGTGGATGCCAGTCCAGCGGGGACCCGAGGCGGCGGAGAGGCCAATACCGGGGAATTGGAGAGTGCCGAACTGGGCGAAATCGATCCGTTAGAGGTGACGATTCAGTCCCGTCGAAGTGTGGCCATTGCTCCGTACAAGTCGGAGTTCGGGGTCATGGATGAAGCGCAGTACATTGCGGGAATTCTGGATGCCTCGTCGTGTGCGCCGTACCGAGTGGACGGACCCTATGTGGACACCGGGGCGTCGTTGCGGGTGTTCCGGGCGTTGGCGGACTACGGCATTGTGGCAATCTCTTCGCACGGGGACGCCTATTTTAGGGATTTGGATTTGGCGACGAAGGTGTCGTTTGGCTGGCGGCACATGGGAAGTCAGGAGTTGATCTGGTCGGGAGATGTGGTGGATTGCACGCAGCTTTTCCAGGGGTCGCAGACGTGTGCAGCGGCTGGGGACTGCCCCAAGGGAACCGAGTGTGTGATTACCGAGTTTTCGACGGACGGGTTGACTGGAATGGGGGTCAGCGGCATCTGTGTGGACCACAAGCAGATGGACCTTCGCCGAGGCAATTTGGTTCTGGGTGCCGATCGTTACGGTGTGCTGCCTTCGCACATCGAAGAGTATGCGGGCGACGGGTTCCCCAAGAGTCTGGTTTATTTAGGGACATGCCGGAGTTTGTGGAACGGTACGATGGCGCTCTCGTTCACGGCTTCGGGGGCCCAAACGGTGCTGGGGTATACGGGGTATGTGACGTCGGAGTTTGCGTACCAGCAAGGTCGAGAGGCGCTGGCCGAGATGTTGCAGGAGAAGAAGCTTGCTGGGGCGGCCATGCCAGGCCAGAACATCCAGGACCCGGCCAATGCGGGGACGTATCTGGGTCTGTTTGGAATGGATGCCCTGAACATTTACAACCCGGAGATCATCAATCCCAGTTTCGAGACGGGGGATTTGATGGGGTGGTTTAAGGAGGGGGATGGCCGTGTGGTGACCCAGTTGGGGTCGACGCAGCCTGCCGAAGGGAAGTTCATGTCGCTGATTTCGACGGGGTTGGGATACACGCAGCAGACCGGGACGATCGAGCAGGACTTCTGCATTCCGGCGGAAGTGGAAACGGCACGGATTTATTGGAAGCTATTTTCCGAAGAGTTCCAGGAGTTCTGCGGGTCGGAGTACATGGACTCGTTCGAGGCCGTCCTGGAGTCTGAGGCGGGGAACGTCACGCTGGTGGACACGTGGATTGATGCATTGTGCCCTGCAGAGGCCTGTTTCGGGTGTGGGGCGCAGTATGTGGGGATGGTGGAGTCCGATGTCTCCTTTGATCAAGACGACGTCTGGAATATCGAATGGCAGACGGCCAGCAAGGACGTACGGGCGTTGGCGGGCAAGGGGCCGGTGACGCTTCGGTTCTTCACCGGGGACGTTGGCGATTCGATTTATGACACGGCGGTGCTGGTGGATTCGGTGGTCTTCGAATAGGGTTTCTAAGGGACGTTGGCCGGTGCCGGTGCTGCGGCGGGTGCCGGAGCAGCAGGAACTTCGGGTTTTGGGGTTTGGTCGACTGCCGGGGCCGTAGGGGCTTTGGAGTCAGGGGCGGGTTGGCCCTGGTTGGGTGCGCCCTGGCCGTTGGGGGCCTTTTCCTGTTGGCGCTGGGCCTCGCCCAGTTTGTTAATGTCGACGGGGCTTTGCATCGTGTCGGGTGCGGGGGCTTTGGTGCAGGTTTCTACGGCTTCCCGGCACAAGGCCAGTCGGGCATCAAATTCCGCAAGGACCTTTGAGTTTGCGATGCGTTGTTGGTCGAGTTCCCTCTTGCAAGCCTCGGTTTCGGATTTGGCCTGGTCGTAAGCGGTTCGCATCCGGGCGAAGGCTTCTTCGGCAGTTTCGGTGGCCGGGGGGCCGTCGGGGCCCTGGGGGCCTTGGGGGCCTTGCTGGCAGGCACCATCGGCGGTTTGGCCTTGTTGTTGTCCCTGCTGCGGGGCATTGCCCGGCTCCTCGTCGTCGGCGCACGAGGGCAAGGATGTTGAGGCCAAAATCAGCATGACGGAACGCAAAAAGAGTCGGCGCATGTTTCCCTCCTGAGTGGTGCAAAACGGGTGCGAGGCGTGGCGAGTATATACGTGAAAGGCTGCGAACGGAAAGGGGGACGTTTTCGCGAGGGGAT
>CAYTWV010000396.1:0-4688 GCA_964442235.1 uncultured Myxococcales bacterium
GCACATCGCCCCCCCCGAACGACTCTTAGGTCTCGAAAGTCCAGCGCCGGCACGTTGTCCTTCAACTCCAACTCCATCCTGACTCTCCACTCACGGCTTCCAGCGAGTCCATGTGCGAACCCCCTGGCTCATCCTGCGTCCATTCGACAGCCCGTTGGCCAACCCATGGGCCGCCTTTCTGGCCCGTTATTGGGCCTTGGCCGACGGTTTCCACCACTGCACCACCAGATTTAGCGCCAAGGCCACGGCCAACAACACACACCCCAGCGCCACACCCCGGGCAAACTCGCCTCGCCCCGTTTCGAACGCAATGCCCGTGGAGATATTACGGGTAGCTCCCCTTATGTTCCCCCCAAGCATCATCGACACACCCACTTCGGCAAAGACCCTGCCGAACCCCGCTGCCGCAGCGGCCGCCAAGGCCGTCCGACCTTCCCAAACCACCGTTAGCGCCGCACGCAAAGTCCCCGCACCCAACGACATCGCCGTCAACCGAACCCTGGGATCCACCTGCCTCAACGAGGCCACTCCCAATGCTGCCATCAACAGGAACGCAAGCATCACCTGGCCAATCATCATCGCCCACGGCGTGTACAGCAGCCCGGCAGACCCCAGCGGCCCCGAACGGCTGATGATGGCATAGACCACCAACCCCACCACCACCGTGGGCAGCGCCATCAGGGTGTTCAGCACACCCTCCACGGCGCCACGCCCCGGAAACGTCCAAAGCCCGACTCCAACGGCCACGGGCAACGCAAGTATTGCGGCGACCAGGGTCGACGACAGCGACACGGTCAAAGAGACTCGAATCGCAGACCACACATCCGGGTCGAAGCTGACCAACAGGGCAAATCCTTCTGAAATGCCATCCCAAATCATGGGGCGCGTTCCGAAGGCTTCGGCATCGATTCAGGAACAAACAACGTCCGACCCTCGACCTGGAACCCCGAAATGATGGCCTGGCCTTCTGCCGACAGCATCCAGCCCACAAAGGCCAGCGCATCGGCCACGTTGGTCTTGGGCTGTGCCCCCGGACTGACCACGATGACACTGTAGGGATTGTGCAGAGCCTCGGGGTTCTGGTACAGCGCAACCACCTTCATCTTTGCTTTGGAAACCTCGAACGTCGCCCGGTCAACCAGGGCATAGGCCCCCTTCTGGTCTGCCATCTCCAGCGTAAGCCGCTGCCCCTGGCCCGCCTCCACATACCAGTCGCCGGCGGGTTCGATGGAAGCCAACTTCCACAGCGCCAACTCCTTCAGGTGGGTCCCCGACTTGTCACCCCTGGATACAAATGGCGCCTTTGCCTGGGCGATTCGTGCCAAGGCCTGCTCGGGCGTGGCCGCCGATTTCACGTCAGCGGGATCCTGGGCGGGTCCGACCAGCACAAAGTCGTTGTGCATAACCGAAAGCGGCAGAATTCCCCACCCTTGCTCCACAAACTCCTTTTCGGCGTCCGGGTCATGGGTCAGCACCATATCCACGTCGCCGTTCCTTCCCAATCGAAGGGCCTGGCCACTGCCCACGGCCAGGACCTGAACCGTAACCCCGTATCGTTGCTCGAAGGGTTTGACCAACAGTGCCATCAGCCCCGTATTGTCCACCGACGTGGTGGTCGCAATGCGCAACACTCGAGCTTGGGCCGTTGTGACCTCGGGATCCTTCGCACACCCCCAGATGCCACCGAGCAGCGATAGGCCCAGACATACGCTCAGGCACAAAAAAGCATTCTTTCCATTGAGTGTATTCAACATATATACCCCATTTTAAATACCATCTATGGTATTAGAATCACCAACAACCACATCACCTATCTGCAGAAAGCGAATTTGGGCCCCGTGTTCCAGCATAGCCACCACTCGCCGCTGACCGGCTTGCAACGCTTGCCGGGCCATCGGTTCCACACCCTTTCGATATAGGGCAAAAAGCGGGTGGAATCGGCCATCGGCGGTCTCCGGGATGCACACATCATGGTCACCAATGTGGCGGAACAGCCAGTTGACAATGGATGTGTTTATTCTGGGCAAGTCGCAAGAGACCACCAGGTTCAAATCGTACGGGGAGCGCGCCAGGGTCGAGGCCAATCCCATCAACGGGCCACACTCTCGGACTTCGTCGGGAATCATGGGCAGGCCCAGGAAAGAAAAATGCTCGGGCTCATTGGTGCTGATTAGAATCTGTCGAACGTGGGGGCGAAGCTCCCGCATGATTTGCTCAATCATGGGAATTCCGGATGGAGCCATCGCCAGCGCCTTGTTTGCGCCCATTCGTGAGCCCTCTCCCCCGGCCATGATGATGGCTGCAGCGTGCCTGCGAATGGCCCATCGACCGTGGACCAGCGAGACGTCCACTGCAGGGGGGTCAAAGGAATGGCCGTCGGAGTAAACGATGCGATCTGCCAGGTCCAGCACCTCGGCAGCGGACTCCTTGGGGGCCTCGTCCGGCGATCCTCGGATTAACAAGAACAAATCGGGTTCCACACAGGTTCGCAAACGATTGGATTCAGCGATGCAGACAGGGCCCAATTTGGGCAGAAGTTGGGCGGCGCCCAGGGCCAACGCATCCCGCCGGGCTCGAAGCCACATCACCGGATCGGCGCCGGCCAGCTGCATTCGCACGGTGTCCTTGCCATCGGGGCCACCCACTTCCCGGGTCACCCGAAAGGGCTCCTCCAGACTGGCACACACCCCACACCCCTCACCGCCTCGGGGACACCCGCTGCCCCCATGGGACACCGTGGTCACCTTGGCCGCAGAGATGGGCAGCGTGCCCGCATAACGCCGAAGCAGCGAACAGACGAATTCGGTCTTCCCGTTGTTGCGGCCCGTGGCACCGACCAGCAACATGCCCGGGGCCGCCAACGATGCGGATTCCAGTTGCGCCAGAGGGATGGCGGCCGGTCTTTGCACTCTGGACGAAGGTTCCATTTTCTGCCACTCCCCGCCCGCCGGCAGGCTGACTCCTGGACAGTTCTCTGGCCCGGGCTTCCTGCACCATGCGCCTTGCCCGATGTGTAGTCGACTTCGAGGAACAGGGCAAGGGTTTGGGTGAAAGGGACAAGCGACGGAAGAGACGGCAAGGACGCCGCCCGTTCGATTAGGGACACCAGGGACAACAGCGACACCAACGACGGCGGTAGCTGCAGAAGGGTATAGGGCAAGGTTACTGGGCCCGTCCCTTCGTCCCTTCCGTCCCTTCCGTCCCTTTCCGCGCAGTCCCTGGCGTCCCTGGTGTCGCTTCGGTCCCTGTCCGTACGGGCGCCGTCCCTTTTGTCGCTGGCGTCCCTTGGTCCCTTGGTCCCTTGGTCCCTTGGTCACTTCGTCCCTTCGTCCCTGTCCCCTCGGCAGCGCTACTTCTTTCACAAATGGCCGTGACTGGTTCGAGTCCTTAGTCACTACTCGTTCCGGGGGCAAGCCGATTTCCTCGGGTGCGCGAACAATACACTTGCGTGCGGGCAAGGGTTCAAAGTAGCCTCGGGCGGATTCGGCAATCTGGTCCGGAGGGCCTGTGGGCGACAAAAGTATCTCGTTTGAAGCAGCCAGTGCTGTGGTTTGGGAAACCCTTGCGGGTTTGGTGCCTCCATCGGAAGTTGTGCCCCTGCACGAAGCGACGGGGCGTGTTTTGCTGCAGGATGTCTTCTCGGACATGGACATGCCTCCCTTCGACAAGTCGGCCATGGATGGGTTTGCGTGCCGCCGGGCTGACCTGGGCACCGAACTGCTTGTCGTAGAAACTATTGCCGCTGGAAAGATGCCCCTTCATGCCATTCAACCGGGGCAATGCTCCCGAATCATGACCGGGGCCTGCGTTCCCACAGGCGCCGATCTGGTGTTCAAGTTCGAGGATTCCCAGACGCTGGTTGACGGGCGGGTTCGCTTCGTGGGCACCGAAAAACCCTATCACATCTGCCTTCGTGGCGAGGATGTGTCCACGGGGCAAAAGGTGCTGTCGGCTGGCACTCTGCTGGACGTGAAACATGTGGCGGTTTTGGCCTCGGTGGGATGTGCCCAGGTTACCGTCGCACGTCGCCCCGTTGTGGGCATCCTGGCTACGGGCGACGAACTGGTCGACCCATGGCAGAAGCCCGCAGCAGGACAGATTCGCAACTCCAATGCCTGGCAACTGCAAGCCCAGGTACAGCGGGCCGGAGGCGTCGCTCGTATGCTGGGCACGGCACTCGATGCCAGGGAATCCCTGCAGCAACACATCACGCTGGCCCTGGATGAGTGCGACATGCTGATTATGACCGGCGGAGTCTCCATGGGGGACTTCGACCTGGTCCCCAGCGTGCTGCAACAGATGGGGGCTCAGATTCTGTTTGATTCAGTCTGGATGAAACCGGGCAAACCCACCACCTTCGCCTTCAGAAACAAGACCCCCGTGTGGTGCTTACCCGGGAACCCCGTTTCGACTTTCGTCGTCTTTGAACTATTTGTCCGCCGCTTCATGCTGGGCTGGATGGGAAACACCCATTTCCCGCAAGACCCGGTGTTGACTCTGGAGCACGCCATCGAACGCAAAAAGGGGGATCGCCAGGAGTGGATTCCCGTGGAAATCACTGCAACAGGTGGCGTCACCGCCGTGGACTATCACGGCTCGGCGCACTTTTTTGCCATCGGACGGGCCAACGGGCTGATCTCGTTGCCTCAAGGGGTTACGCACCTTGAACGTGGGACCAGGGTTGCTGT
>CAYTWV010000397.1:0-2282 GCA_964442235.1 uncultured Myxococcales bacterium
GGGCGAGTGTGCGGTGGTCGCTCAGCGGCCGGGCGTCAGATGTGCGCTGCCGGCCGGGCAACTTGGGGAGTGTCAAGTCGGAGCCTGTGCGGTGGACGGCCAGACAGCCTCGTGCCAAGCCATCACGGCCCCCGACGGTGCTACGTGTGGCGAATTCTTTGCGGGTTGCGGTGCTGCCGCCACGTGCAAAAGTGGTCTCTGCACCGATCCGTGCGACAAGGGTGGGCCCTGCAACACCGGTGCCTGTACCGCTCAAGGCTGTGTTTACACACCTGTGGACGGCGGCTTGTGTGATGACGGGAATCCCTGCACCAAGAACGACATTTGCCAGGGCGGTGTTTGCGCTGGCGAAGTGACATGCGAGTGCGCCTCGGATGCCGACTGCAAGACAAAGGACACGGCCGATTTGTGCGACGGTTCGTTGGTCTGCAAGAGCGGTGCCTGCGTGGTCAAGTCAGGCAGCGTGCCCGTCTGTACCGAAACCGGATTTGAGCCTTGCGAAAGCAACGTCTGCAATCCCGGGACGGGAGAATGCGAACTGGTTCAGGCCGCCAACGGGACCGCATGCGCCGATGGCAACGATTGCACCACCGGTGACATGTGTGAGGCCGGACGATGCGCCGATTCTGCCGATGTCGTCTGTGAGTGGATTTGTGAGGGTGGCGAAGACGAAGACGGAGATCTTGCTGCCGACTGTGACGACGAGGATTGTGTGGGAACCCTCGAATGCCCGGCCACGTGCGGCGACGGTTTCTGCACTGGGTCCGAGACCTGTTCCTCTTGCGCCCTGGATTGTGGCGAGTGCCCCCCAGTTTGTGGGGACGCCGAATGTAACGGTACCGAGACCTTCCTGACCTGCCTGCAGGATTGTCCTCCGGTCTGCGGCACAAAGGAATGCGGAAGCGACGATTGTGGCGGGTCGTGTGGCACCTGCACCGGGTTCCAGGAGGAGTGTGTGGCCGGGGAATGTGTCTGCCAGCCAGCTTGCGACGGCAAACAGTGTGGCGACGACGGTTGTGGAGCCACCTGCGGTACGTGCACCGGGGCCCAAGAAGAGTGTGTGGCCGGGGCCTGCGTTTGCCAGCCTGCCTGCGATGGAAAGTTCTGCGGTGATGACGGATGTGGGGCCACCTGCGGTACGTGTACCGGGATCCAAGAAGAGTGTGTGGCCGGGGCCTGCATCTGCCAGCCTGCCTGCGATGGAAAGTTTTGCGGCGACGACGGTTGTGGGTCGGTTTGTGGTGCCTGCGCTGGCGACCAGCAGTGTTTGGGTGGCCTTTGTTTGGGGGATGTCGGGAGAGCCTGCGCCTCAAATGTAGAGTGCGTATCCGGCAACTGCGTGGACGGTGTGTGCTGCAACACGTCGTGCACGGGCATGTGCCAAACGTGCGGCCTGCCAGGCAGTCTGGGCACCTGCACCTATTTGCCATCCGGCCAAGACCCTGCCAACGAGTGCCCTGGCGCCAGCGCTTGTGACGGTGCGGGTATGTGCCGCTCAGCTAACGGTTCTGCCTGTGCCATGGCAACGGAGTGCATCTCCGGCTCATGTGTGGACGGTGTCTGCTGCAATGTGGCTTGCAACGGCCTCTGCCAGGCTTGCATGGCCGCCAAGACAGGGGGAGCGGACGGCGTATGTATGCCCATTAACAGCAATACGGATCCGGACAACGAGTGCATTGGCTCCGATGTCTGTAACGGTGCGGGCGTTTGCCGCAAAGCTAACGGAGCCGTCTGTACCCTGGGCTCGACCTGCCTCTCGGACAACTGCGTGGACGGGGTGTGCTGCAATGTGACTTGCAACGGCCTCTGCCAGGCTTGTTCGGGCGCCAAGTCCGGGGGAGCGGACGGAAGCTGCGCCCCAATCGTCTTCGGAACGGACCCGGACAACGAGTGCGCTGGCTCGACTTCCTGCGATGGTTTCGGCGGATGCACGCTCTGATTAGCCCCCCAGAGGCTTTACCTGCCCGCTAAGCATCAATGGGTGCGCCCACTCCCTCACGGTCGTGGCACAGACACACCAAGTCAACCCGCAAAAATACGGCGTCGACCGGGGTCGATTCATACTTGCTATGCGGGCTGGGGCGGCATCAGTTTCTTCACCGGTCCAGGTGACCACGGTCGCTTAATCGCATAACAACTGTCTTCGTGGCGTTCTGACCGTCGGGGGCGAAGGTCCTCTCGGAGAAGAGTGCGTGGCCATCGTGTTCAACCAGCAACACCGTAGAGCAGCGGGTCCCATAGCCAAAGTCTGTCATTCGTATGAAGATGGACGACAACGAGCG
>CAYTWV010000397.1:2293-4687 GCA_964442235.1 uncultured Myxococcales bacterium
TGGGGCAACTGCGTCTCGGGTGCCGGGGTCGAATCGGCCAACAGGCTAAACAAAGCACTGCGTAACAGTTGAGGGTCCTTGGTTTCTGCCAGCAAACTGGCCAGCCGTTGCCTGCCCGACTGGATCTTGGGCCACGGTGTATCCAAAAAGTGGTTGGAGAGGCCGTGGACGCCGTCGCCCAATGGCCCCGAAGGTCCCCCCACGTTGGAGTAGCAATGAAGTTGGCCCAACACGTCGCCCCATATCATCGAGTACCCGTTGAACTCGGCCTTTTCAGGGACCAAAACGTCTTCCTGGAATCGGTCGGCTGGCACCTCGTTTGACAGAAACCGGGTCACCAGTTCGCCTCGACTCTTCATGTTGGACCGAAGCGCTGCTGGATCTCGAAAGTTGGTTAATGCGGCAAAGCGCCCGGTCGGATGGATCCCCATCCAGGTTCCGCCTGCCGATAGGTCTCGGCCTGCGACGATGTTGGCCGGACTGCCCCATCTGTGCAGGGGTTGGGCCCGGCGCTGGTAAAACTCGTCCCGGTTGGCCGCAACGACCAGTCTGTAACGAGGATGATCATTGATGGCCAGCAGTATCAGGCACATTCGTGTCTTACCCTCTCTGTATGGCGGCCGGAAAGAGACCGCCGGGGCCCTGATTCTATTGGGCCTGGCCCACTAAGTCGGGGTCCTCCGAGATTCTTTGCAGCAACAGCCTCACTGCCTCGGGCGGAACCTTCAACAGCCTCAGAGTCAAGTTAGGAACGGAAGGACCTATTTCGCCATACCCGGCCCCCGTATATCTGCGATTCTGGACCGTAGTTTCGAACAAGATCTGGGTGCCAGGCAATTGCAGGGCCCACTGACACCATTTGTGCGTCGCACTTGGGGGTGGGACTCGATAGCAGTCCTGTCCCAAATAGACCAGGCTGGGCTGTTTTCGGAAATAGAGACTGTTCAGGTCGTGCCCCAGGCCCGCAATCTCCACCTGTTTCTTCTGCATGGCTCCAAGCCCCGAAAAGAGCTGGTCGGTGCGGAACCAGTCCGTGATTCTGACTGTGGAATCGCCTGCTTTTGGGGTTCCGCCCACGTAGGCTTCGTTCAAATTCACCGGGAAATCGGGCAAAACGACCAGCGTGCGTTCCGGGGCCTGGTCCACCAGTGTTCGAACGAACAGGTACTCGGTTTGAACGTTGTGCCGAACGTCTTTCAAGAAGGCGGCGTGTGTCCACAGCGGGGCCAGCAAGGCAGCAAAAACCAATAGTGCGGCACCCAACCTGCGCACCGGGGTTCCAATGCCAACATGGTTTGGGCCACCACTAAGTTGGACCCAGAGCCAGTGGGCACCCACACCCACTGCGCACGCAAACAGCCCTGATACGGGCACGTGGTAGCGAATGCCCTCTGCGATCAGATTCCCGGTCAACAAATCGGCCAACAGCCAGTTCGCCAGCCACGGCACCCCCAGCACCAGCGGCACGCCCATCGAGAGTGAGAGTCCCTTTCCCCGGCCCAGTGGTGCAAGGGCCAACAAGGCCAATACACCCCACCAGGCGGGAAAGACCCCGGGGCTGTAATAGAAAGCGGTGGTCATATCGGGGCGGACCCCGTAGTAGGTCAAAAAGGGGTGTTCGGCCCCTGCCTTGGCCACTGCCATCCACCATTGTTGCGGGGCGTACCAGACCGCAACCTGATGCAGATACAAGGCGGCCACAATAAGCAGGAATAGGGTGCAGAACCACCTGGCCGCCACCGCTGTACGCAGCCAACCTCTGAATGCAGCAAAAAGCAGCGTCGCCGCTGCAGCCTGAGCCAGCATCGTCATCAGTTTGGGGATAAAATCGGCGACCTTGTTCTGCTGCCCCAGGGAAACCATGGACCAGACATAGGGAGCCACACCAACGATGGCCAGAAGGCCTACCCACCAGTAGCGAACCAGGTTGCCCAATCTTCCTACTCGCCATGCCCAGATCAGCTCCAGAAAGACGGTTAGTGCAGCAATGCCCAGCCCTTCGCCACGTGTCTGCACAAAAAGCGTCAAAGAAAGCACCCAAATGGCGGCCGCCAAGACTCCACCGCCTGACAGCAATGCCACGAAGGCTGCTACGCTACTGGTCAGCAGGAACGAAGCGCCGGTTTCCAACGACAGGCCGTTGCAGAAATAGATGGCGGGAGGGTAGGCCGCCAAGGCAAGACCTGCAAGGACCCCTCCGAGACGACTGCCGGTCAGGTGGGCGCCCACCACATAGGCAGCACCGGCCGTCAACGACCCCATCACTGTGGTGAGCCAGAAAGCACCTTCCACGGATGGGCCAGTCACCTTGAATACCGCCCAGAACAGCAGGCGATACCCGGCGGGGTACGAAAGCCCCATGAACTTTCCCAGTCCATGGTCCAGCCAGACCCC